>CAZQNX010000009.1:9978-13677 GCA_964595025.1 uncultured Candidatus Saccharibacteria bacterium
CTCTCGACGGCCGTTCGCTCTGTGGTACGATGACCGCAGGAATTACCCAGTCACTTTTTGTGCCTATGGCAACTTCTCACTTCTTTACCCGCTGGTACCTCGGTGCGTTGGTCGTCGTTCTCGCACCTGCATTTCTCTTCGCCGCGGAATTCCGCGTCGGTGAGCAAGTCTCATTCTCTCCGGTCCCCGGTCTCGACAAGAATGCGTATCTTGCCGGGGGTTCTGTCGTGTCCGACGCCTCTCTTTCGGGCGATCTCTCTGTGGCAGGAGGTACGGTCGTCGTTCATGGTAACGTGGGGCAAGATCTCCTTGCGGCAGGTGGAAACATATCGGTGCTTTCTGATATCGGTGACGACGCACGCATTGCTGGCGGGACCATTGTCTTGTCCGGCGCTATCGGAAACGATCTCGCTGTCGCGGGAGGGCAAGTTACCGTCACGGGGAAGCGCGTCGGCGGCGATGTGCTCGTCTCTGGTGGGACTGTCCATATCGCCGCGCCTGTCTCGGGGTCGGTGCGCATCTCGGGCGGTTCCGTCACGATCGATGCACCTGTCGCGGGAGATGTCGAGGTGCACGCACAGTCGCTCACGCTCGGGAGCAAGGCCGTGATAAGCGGTACTCTTTCGTACGAAGCTCCGCGCAAGGCGACGCTCGAAGACGGCGCCTCGGTAAAGGGCGAGACCACCCACACCCCGATTGTCGATGTGCGCGAGGGTCCCGCAGCAGCCATTGCCGTATTCTCGGTATGGATACTCGCGACGCTTGCCTCGCTCATCGTCGCATCGCTTGTCGTCTTTTTGCTTTTCGGCCGCTATATGCGCGCACTCGCGCGCGACGTCGCCGCGCGTCCGCTGCGGATGCTGGGCATCGGTTTCTTGGCGCTCGTGGCGATACCCGCCGCTGCGTTCGTGATGTTCCTCACGGTCGTCGGCGTGCCGCTCGGTGTCGTTACACTCGCAGGATATGTCGCACTCCTCATCTTCTCGTGGATAGTCGCACCTGTCGTCACTTGGGCGCTCGTCGAATCGTGGTGGTTCAAGCGCCCGCCCGAAGTGCGCTGGCAGACTGTCGTCTTCGGCGCGGTAACGTACCTCGTCGTCGGACTCGTTCCGTTTGTCGGGTGGATCGCGAAGGCGGCGATATTCCTCATCGCGCTCGGCGCGCTTGTCGAGAAGAAGCGCGAGATCGCGAGCGAGTGGGTCTAGAGCGCTCGCGCCCAGTGCGCGATCGTGTGCGCGACTTCGCGCTCCCTGCTCGAGAAGCCATGATCGGGCGCATCGATGACCTCGGCGCGTAAAGGGAGCGCCGGTCGTGCTCGTGCAAACCATTCGGCAAGCTCTGCGGCGGGCCTATCCGCGTGCTGGTCTTCTGATGCGAAGAGCGCAATGAGCGGGACGCGCGTCTTGCGAAGAGTGCTCGGTGTTCGGTGGCTCGCGTAGGTGAAGATCTCCTCGGTGCTTTCTGGTGTATAGAGCGAAAGCCATCGCTGCGCGTCGAGCAGTTCGGGGAAGGGGTGCATCTCGCGGGGCACGAGCGCGTGCGGATCTTTTGCCGCGAGTCGTTCTACCTGTGAGCGTAGCTTCGCATAACGGGAAGGAGAGAGTACTTTCTTGATGCCCGCGTAGTCTGAAAGGGGTGCGAGCAAGACTGCGCCGCATACGTCGCGCGCGGGGCTGCCTGCAAGATACCAGATGGCCTTCTGGCAGCCCGTCGAGTGACCCACGAGGATGATGCGCTTTGCGCCACGGCTTTTTGCGAAAGCGATTGCCCCTGCGATATCGTCGCGACTCTCGGTGAATACCTCGTGCGCAGTGCCGCCGAAAAGTTTCCGTGTCTTTTTGCTTGTGTGCTTGCGCAGGGGAGACACATAACCATGTCCACGATTGTTGAAGAGTACGCATGCAGTATCCGGCTCGCGCGCGAGCAGCGCGGCGACCTCGCTGCGGGAGAAGAGGTTCCCGGTGAGTCCGTGGATGAATATGTATGCGGTTTTCGCGCGCGCGGCACCGATCCATGCGCCCTGGAGCAGGTATCCCTTCGGTGTTTCAAAGGTGATGAGCGGATTCATGTCGGCCATGCTAGCATGGCGCATATGCTTGTCGATGACGTGAAGATACGGTTTACCGCGGGAAATGGCGGCGCAGGGGCGACCGCCTTCCAGAAGGTGCGCCTCATGCAAGGCCCCACGGGAGGTGATGGCGGTCATGGCGGTTCGGTGTACCTCGAGGGCGTCGCCGATATCAATGCGCTTGCCGCGTTCGCAAGTCGTCGCGAAATCAAAGCCGAAGACGGCAAGAACGGCCGTGGGCAGTTCGTCGACGGCCGCCGCGGCGAAGATTTCATCCTGAAAGTTCCGCGTGGGACGCGCCTTACGAATCTGCAGACTGGCTCCGTGCGCGAAGTGAGCGCGATAGGCGAGCGAGTACTGGTCGCGGGCGGCGGCAAGGGTGGCCGCGGCAATTTCAAATTCCGCTCCTCGACGAATACGACGCCGATGGAACACGAAGAAGGAACGCCGGGCGATTCAGCAGAATTCCACCTCGAGCTCCTCCTCATCGCCGACGTGGGGCTTGTTGGCCTCCCCAATGCAGGGAAGTCGTCGCTGCTCAATGCCCTTACGAATGCCAAGAGCAAGGTAGGGAATTACGCGTTTACGACACTTGAGCCGAGTCTTGGCGATTTCTATGGCACCATCATCGCCGACATTCCGGGTCTTATCGAGGGAGCCTCGCAGGGCAAGGGCTTGGGCGACAAATTCTTGCGCCACATCGAGCGCACGCGCACACTCTTCCATCTCGTATCGGCAGAATCCGATGATGTCGTGCGAGATTACCGCACAATCCGCGCCGAACTCGAGGCCTATGATCCGTTGCTCGGACAGAAAGACGAGCGCGTATTTCTCACGAAGAGCGACATGGTTTCTCCCGAGGAGCTCGACGAGAAGCTGAAGAAACTCAAGAAAATAAAAGTTGTAGCGACACCCGTCTCGGTGCTCGACGATGAGAGTATGAAGGAGGTGAAGAAGGTCCTTACCAGTCTTGCAAAGGACCGACCTTTGTAAATCGGGAGTGCGCTGTTATGCCGATTTCGGCTTCCGTCCCGGAGGCGGTACACTGCTTCTCATGCTCCAATCCACCGCGCTCAAGATACTGCAGACAGGGGCCAATGTGTTCCTCACCGGAGAGCCGGGGAGCGGGAAGTCGCACACGGTGAATGCCTATGTCGCGTGGCTGCGCCAGCGTGGCATCGAGCCAGCTATCACCGCCTCGACGGGCATCGCCGCCACACACATCGGTGGCACCACCATCCACAGCTGGGCGGGCCTCGGCGTACGCGATACGCTCACTCCGTATGATTTAGATACGATCGCGAGCACCAAGCGCGTCATCGAGCATGCGCGCGGCACGAATGTCCTCATCATCGACGAGGTCTCGATGCTTTCTCGCGACGTGCTCTCGATGGTCGATGCGGTGTTGCGCGAAGTCCGTGGGCGCGATATGCCCTTTGGCGGCATGCAGGTCGTCTTGGTGGGCGACTTTTTCCAATTGCCACCTGTCGTGCGCGGCGTGCGCCCGACCGAGATGAGCGAGGGCGATGATGTGCAGTATGAAGACATGCCGCAGGCGCCGTTCGCATTTACCTCTATCGCGTGGGATTCCTTGAATCCGATTGTTTGCTACCTGCACGAACAGCATCGTC
>CAZQNX010000010.1:0-13470 GCA_964595025.1 uncultured Candidatus Saccharibacteria bacterium
TGTTGCCGTCGGCAACGAACGTGCCCCTATTCTCAAAATGGCGTACGGTGACGTTGCCGCTCGAAGCGCTGTCGGGGCGATATGTCGTCCCCGCAAGCACGAGGAGTCGCGATTCGAAACAGCCAGAAATCCCGCAGAGCGTGAGGTCGCTCCCCGCATCGACGTCGTAAAAGATATCCTCGCTGCCCGAGACGGAATTGTCGTATGCGCCGATGTTCGCGTTCGAGAGCGTCGGCGCATCGTCTGATCCGAGCGTCAGATGACGCTCAAAGAGCTTCATGCCCGTGATGTCGCCCGTCGTGCCGTACTTCGTCATAGCGATCGCTTCGGCACTATCTGCTGCGCCGCTCACGAATACCGTGATGATATCGTCGGTAAAGACGGTGACGTTCGGGATAGACCAAGTGCCGCCACTGATAGTGCCCGTCTTCCCTACCTGCAAGACACCATTGACCGCAACCCCGACCGTCCCGCTCGTCATGTTCGTCGTCTGGTCGAATTGTTGCGCGGTACCCGATATCGTGATGCCCGCCGACCAGGTGACTGCCCAGTCGTTGATCGTCGGACACGACCCTGCGGCACAAGTGAGTGTCCCGCGCAGACGCAGCGTCGGGTAGGTGAGACGATTGAGATTGCTGATATCGACCGACGGCGTCGAGAAGCCGGTACTATTCCCCGGGAGCGCGCTGTCGGGCACAAGGACATACCCGGTCGTCGATGCGTACAAGACCTGCACCTTCACCGAGCTTGAGCCAGGTGTCGTCGTCGCCCATGATGCGCTCGCCCACTTCGGGCCAGACCCGGCGGTGAAGACGATGTCTCCCGATTCGACCGTGGGCACGTTCGGATCCGCTTCGGAAAGCGACGAGATGCGCACGCCCTGCACCCCCTTCTTATCTGCCGGTACGGTGCCCGTCGTGCCGATGGCCTGCGCCAAGACTTCGGCGTAATCGCCATTCACCATGCTCGGGAAGATCGTGCCCGCCCAATTACCGATGTCCGACGTCGTGTTGTTTACGCTGTATGCGCCGCCTTGGCCATACTGCTGCAGGCCGCCGCCGTTCTTGCCCCAGCCCTGATTGTAGTGTGCATTCGTGATGTTCGTCCCCTGCCCGAAGAGCGCCGACAGGAAGAGGTAGTCGCCGGCGACATTCGTCGTGATGCGCGAGGTGTTCGTCGTCGTCGAATGCGTGAATGAAGCATCCTCTTCTGCCTCGTCGTTCCAGGTGAACGCGGTGAGTGTCGTCGGGTTCATGTTGCTCGTGCCGGTATCGATGAGCCGTACGAAATCGCCCTCGGGCAGCTTCACAATAGTGATGCCTGTCCTGTCGACATACGTTCCGGCCTGGTTCGAGTTGATCGTCCACGCTGCCGTACCGACCGCGCGCGAAAGCTGTACCGAGAGCACCTGATTCGTCGTCGTCGACTGGATGATCGTTCCGATGGCGACGGCGCCTTGGTATGCGCCGTTGGTGTTCGTATTGCCTGGCGTAAAGACAGTCGAATAGGTGCCATCGATCTCGATGCCGTTCAGGGCGAGTCTGCCGCGCACCATCGTCGTGTTACTGGAGCCGCTATTGAGCGAACCGTAGGTGTTTGCAAAGACGAGGTAGTGGCCAGGTGATTTGAGCGTGACGCTTCCCGACCCTTGCGTATGCGCGAAGGCGGCGGTATCGAGCTCATCTTGCCGGTCATATGTCACGGTCATCCAGTTTGCCGAGTTCGGGCCGGTCTGCTTCCCGCTCTTGCTCAAGCGAACATACTCCCAAGTGTCATCGAGTCGGATGAGTTGCATGCCTGCGGTATTCGCTGCGCGCTGCGCGGTCGCGCCCGTGTTGGTGTCGGTACGGAACGTGCGCACGCTCAATTCGTCGCCGTCGGCAGCAGCGTAGATGATCGCCCCGCCCGAGGTAAGGCCCTCGTTCGCCGGTGCGGAGCGACGAATGAACGCCTGCGACCATCCCGCTGGCAGATCGGCGCCATCGAGATGCAGATGCGACTGTATCTCGGAGCGGTTCGTGCCCCCTGTCGAATCGAAACGTGCGCCATACATGACCGCGTAATGTCCTTTCTTGAGGACGACGCTCGTGCTCGCGGTCATCGAGTAGATGTCGTCCTGCCGCACCGTGGTATCGAAATTGTGAGAGAAGCTCGTCGTCGTAATCGAGTCGGTTGCGGTCGCTTCGCGGTAGACGGCTATCTTGCCCACGTCGGTCGAGACGGTGACGCCACCGCTCTGTGCGATAGAACGGCTCAAGAGATTGGTCGCGAACTGCTCGGTCGTCGTCTGGAACCACGTCGAGACCGAAACACCCGTGTCGACGGTGAAGCTATACGGATCAGACCACAGAGAATACGCATCCCCGCCCGCAGGATCCTTCGCGCGGACGCGCCACCAGTAGGTGGTGCTGTTCGAAAGTATGTCGGCCGGCTGCACGGTAAAGCGGACCGTGCTGTTGTGGGCGAATGGCGACGTATCCCCGCCAGAGGCCGTGTTCACGAATCCCGCGTTCGTGTCCGACGTGCGCGTCGTGACACCTGTCGCAAATGTCCGGTCGGTCGACCATTCTATCTGATACACGAGGTCGTTCCCCTGCGGATCAGATGAGACAAACTCGAACGAAGGGGTCGTCGTGCCTGTCTTCTCGTTGTCGAAAAGCTTGGAGAGCGTCGGCACCGAGACCGAGAGTCCCCATGCGACAGTCCAGTCGGCAAGGACAGGTGACGCACTCACGCGCGAGAAATTCGCTTTCACACGCAGCTGGTTGTAGGTATCGCTATCGAGTCCCGAAAGCTGGATCGGGGAGGTTGTCGTGCCGACAGAATTGCCGGTGATCTGGCTGTCCTCCACGAGCACCCACGCGCTCGTCGAAGCGAAATACTCGACCTGATAGAGGATCGTTCCACCCACTTCGGTGTCGCTCCACGATACGCTCCCCCACGAGTTGCCGCTCGTCTTGTCGTCGTAATCGATCGTCGGCGAATAGATGGTGCCGCTCGCGAGGACGCCCGAGAGCTGTACGGTACCCCCGCCGGTCGAGGTCGTCTCGGTATTCGAGAGTGCATCGGTATCGAACTGCGACTGTGTCGTCTGGAACCACGTCGAGACGATGACACCCGTGTCGATGGTGAAGCTCCGTCCCGACGACCAGCTGCTCCAGGTATTCGTGCCATTCGGATCCTTCGCGCGGACGCGCCACCAGTAGGTGGTGCTGTTCGTGAGCGCCGTCGTCGGCGCAAAGCGTATCGTCTCATCACTGTTGAATGGCGCCTTGTCGGCCGGCGTGTTCACGTTGGAAAAGAGCGAGAAATCTGTCACCGAATCCTTGTCGATGGCGGTCGTGGCAAACGCGGGATCGGTAGACACCTGTACCTGATAGTGGATGTCTTCGCCGTTCTGATCGGACGACGAGAATTCGAACCACGGGGTCGTGCTCGCGACCTTCTCGTTGTCGAAGAGGCGCGACTGCGCAGGCACGCTCGGAGTGCCGTTCGTGATGAGTGCGGGGTAGTCGAGATAATCTTTTAAGACCTGGCCCGTCGAGGCGACCATGCGGAAGCAGTAGTCTGTCCCGAGCGCGGCGCCGTTGTTCTGGATAGCCCAATCCCACTCGGCGCTCTGTCCTGCCGAAAGCGCAGCGGGCGCTGCTGCCGACGGATTCTGCTCTTCGTAGGTCTGCGTCGTCGCCGAGACCGAGAGCAGCGTATTCGTGAGAGAGATGCGCGACCCGGCCGTGGCACCTGCATTGTCATAGCCGCGCCATATCGCCCCGCTGCCTGCAGCACCCACGTCGGTCCACGAAAGCGCCGGAGAACACGAAGAGCCAGCTGCGTACTGGAGCTTGAACGCATCGGTGCTCGCGACCGTATTCGCATTTGCCTTGAGTGCGATGCGCAAGCGCGTCACGTCGCCGCTCTTCATCGAGGTTCCGGTCGTCATAGCGTCTCCCTCGCCGAGGTCGGTCGCGCCCACTGGCCACGGATCGGTCGTCGTCGCGGAATTCGCGTTCGCATACCAGCGCTGGGTCTCTTGGATATACGCGCTCTGTGCTTCCTTGCGCCACACGAGCATGAGAGCACCCTGATCCTCGGGCACCGTGCCCGTGTTCGCTTCGATGAGCGTATTGATCGAAATAATATCGTTTGCGGCAAGATCGCGCAGGAGAAATGTCATTCCGCCAGAGCTCTCGGCATGCCCTGCTGTGTTGCGGATGTAGTGTGTCTTCGCTTCGGCGCCCGCGCGCTCGGTGCCGTTCACCGCAATTGTCGTGATCTGGTTTGCGCGCGTTATGGCGGCATTGCGCGTCGTGTTGAGGACGACGAGGTAGTCGCCCGCCTTGTCGACGGTGACCTGATGCGCATTCGTCGTCGTCGAGTGGGTGAACGCGCTCGTATCGAGCGTGTAATCCGTCTGCCACCGCGCGGCGGAAGCGGGCGTGACGTTCCAGTTCGCGCCGCCCACGGTGCTCGTCGCGCTCGCGACATAGATATCACTCGAGGGCAGTTTCTGTATCACGAGCGAGCCGACATCCGCTCCCACCGTTATCGTACCCGCCGTCGCTTCTTGCTGCACATCGAACGAGAGAACGCTATTGCTCGTGGTCGCCTGAACGACACCGCTCCAGTGGAGCGAAGAAGTGGTATCGCCGCCACCGTTCTCGATGTATCCCTGCTTGAAATGTCCACCGGGAGCGACGACGCCGTTGACGAGAACGCGTCCGCGCACATTCGCGCCCGACACGGCGCCCGAGAGGGGTATGTTCACGAAGACGAGATAGTAGCCAGCGTCGGCGATGGTGACATTCTCGGGGCTGCTGCCATTGCTATGCGTGTAGCCGGTATCCGTGCGCCCGCTGTACCACAAGACCTTGGACGCGGTCGCTGGGTTCATGTTGGTGCCGCCCGCGGTCGTCGTCGCTGTCGCCGAGAAGAGCGTCTGCGACGAACTCATGTATTCGGCATAGAGTGTCGCACGCCCCGAGACGATGAGGTCGTCGTTCACGTTGGTCGTCGTCACCGCATGCACCGCAACATCGATGTAATCTCCCGCTTGCAGATTGCGCACGAGAACAGTGAGATGATCCGATGATTCCGTATGGCTCGTCGCATTGCGGATATAGGCAGAGCGGCTCACGCCGACGTCCTGCTTCGCGCCGTTCACGCGCACCTCGGCCTCGATACGGGTACGGCGGTTGTTGCCGTCGGTACGTTCCATCGGGATCGTGACCGCGACGAGGTAATCGCCCGCGACGTTCACCGTCAGTCGTTCGGCATTCGTCGTCGTCGAGTGCGTGAAATACGTCGAGTCGTAATCGCTATCGATATTCCACGAGAAGGGATACGTCGTCGTGTCGTTGAGTTCGGTGCTGTTCGTCGTCCTGTCGCCCGCGAGCCATGCGACACCTGTCGCTATCGCGAGCGCGTCGGAGGCGATGAGCCAGCTGCGCGGCTCGACGAAGACGTCGGCACCGTTCTCTATCAGGGTCGCTGCGCCGAGCTTGAAGAGATACGGACTCACGTCGGGTGCCTTGAAAGTGTACGAGAAGTCGCGCGAGACGCCATCGCCGAGAGAGACCGGCCACGAGAGATACTGGGCTCCGTCTGCGCGCGAAATCTCGGCGCCGCCCGCGTCGAGGATGATGAATCCTTCGGGCACCGCTTCGCGGACGAAGCCATCGAATGCGTGCGCTGCAGACACGCGCAATCGCATCGTGTAGGGCGATGGCGGATAGATACGGGTGGGGCCGCTGCGCGCGATCGTGAAGGGGCGTTCATCCTGCGCGATGAACGAATCTGTCATGGTCGTCACTGCCTGGCCCAGATCGTCGAGCCGCGCGAGCGTAATGCCGTAGGTACCTGCCTGCCCCACCGGATAGTCGGCAACGTAGTCGGGCACGTCGGTGACGTTGTTGTAGCCACAGCTCCCGCCGGGCGAGACAGGCACTTCGGCGACGGATCCCGAGGGGTCCGTAATCGAGAGCCGGAGCCGCGCATCGCAGATGGTGTTGCCCTCATCATCGAGTGCGGCGAGAGAGAGATGTGCCGTCTCACCAGGCGCATACGGCTGCTTGTCGGTGTTGACAGCGAGTACGCCCCAGTAAAATTCGAGTGTGTCGGTGTATGTCTCCTCTCCTTCGGCGATCTCAACAAGAAGCAGGTAGCGACCCGGCTTGAAGGCCCGCGGCTTCTCCTCGAGCGTGATTCCCCATTCTGTACCATCGCCATATGAAATCGCAGTCGGCACATCTTCGCGTGCACCATCCGGATGCATCAGGCTCGCGCTCCTCACCTCGAAACGCTGCGGCGCACCCGTAAGCACGTCGCGCATGCGCACGAGATACGAGCGCTGCGTGTGGAAACGCATGCGGAATGATGGCGTATCTTCGGCAGCGAATTCGCGCTCATCGGTAAGCTGCTCGTTGAGCTTCGCGCGCGCGAGCTCCACCTTGCGCACCTGGCGCTCCGAAGCGTGCGCGGCCGCGCGCAGATCCTCTTCGGCCCGCAAGAGCGATGAATCGAGCTCGCCCGCAACGACCTCGCCGACCGCAAAGAGCTTGAAGCGCGCGGCCATACCCGGCTCCGTCGCGAAGCGCACGCGCAGGTAGATCGTCTGCCCTGGCATGATATCGAAAACCGGCTCCGTCGCGATGCGCGCATCGTACCCTATCGGCGGCTCGATATCGGCGGCAGTGTTCCCGCCGAGAGCAACAGGTACCCAATCGCTCACATAGCGCAGCTCGGTCGTTGTGTCAGTGGTCGTGCCCTCACCCGTCATGACCGAGACTTCACGCGGGACATTGCGCATGAACTGCGCGACTTCGTCGAAACGGCTTCCTTCGGGGAACGTGCCGACGAGGCGAAATACATCCTCGTCATCGCTCACGTTCGTGATGCTGACATACGCATGGGTACTCGTCGCTCCCGATTCTGCACTCGGCGCATAGAGCACGCTGTCGGTGCGAAAGACGAGTGCATTGCCGCCAAGCGCATCCGTGTATGGGAAGCGGAGCTGCGAGCCATCAGCAAAGGTGAGCGCGCGCGGCATATCCCCGCGCGCTGGCGTATCGGTAAAGGCGACATTCTCGGGCGCATCGTCGGGGAGCGGCGCATCGCCAGTGAGCATGTCTTGCGCCCGCTCCTGATACTCGACATCCACCCACACGGCATCTACATACGCGCGCACCGGCGCCGCCTCATCGCGGCGGCGATACTCGAGCATGATGCGCACGTCGGCGAGTTCATCCCATGCACGCACGTCGGCGAGCGCGCCCGAAAAGTAGCCACTGTTCGTCGCATTCGATGTCTCACCCGCGAAGCGCACATCTCCCGCGTCGCGCCACTGGCCCTCGTGGTAGTAGCGGATCACGATCGACGCATCGTCGAGCTCACCCGGCGCGATACCGGCAAACGACACATTCGCATATGCGGCTTTGAATCGCTTGTCGGTCATCGAACCCGCAGCGGCGAATCCGGAAAACTCTGCGCTCCTGCACGCTGCGCGGAGCACCACGCAGGTGCGCACATCGGTCGGCTCATCGGCGATCGTCTCTGTCGAGGTCGCCGTAGCGAGCGCATCGGTCGTCGTGCCCGCTCCGCTCGTCGTCGCAAAGGCGACCGTCGCCGTGCGTGCGAGGAGCTCATCCGCGATGCGTGCAACAAGCGAACGAGCCGCATCCATGCTCGTCGGCGATTCGGCTGGCGCGGGTGCTTCTGCGGGAATGGGCGTCTCGACCGGTGCGGGCGACATGGTTTCGCCCGGCAGAGACGGGGGCGTTTCTGCAGTTGGGATCCCTCCTGGTGCTTCTGTCGATGGCGCGTCAGGTTGCGCGGACTCGCGTGCTCCTTCGGTGGATGATGCGCCAGGCTCTTCTGCGGGCACATCGATTGTCGTGCTTGCTACGTCTGTCGGCACTCCCTCTGGCAAGGGCGGTGCGGGAGTCGGCTCGGTCACCTCGCCTATCGCAAGATACATCGCGTTCTCGCGCGTGAAGTTCAGGTACCCACCATCGGAAGCGACATCGAGCGCGAGTGCATGCGTCGGTCCCTCCCATCCTTCTGCGCGTACTTCTGTCGCAAAGATATGCGCATGCTTTATCTCGACATACGCGCGCACGAAACTGCGCGTGAGCCATCCCACGGCGAGGATCGCGAACACGCTCACGATGATGAGCGCGAAGTACCTGCGATGTACGGAATATCGTGAGCGCATGAGCGTTTGCAGATGATCTCGCACGCACAAACACGCCGGCTTGTGCAGCCGTGTCTGTACCGCCTCATTTTAGCACCTCTTTTCAGCCGTAAACCCGCGTAACTGTGCGGAAATATAGAAATTGTGGACTACTTGCCGCGGACCTCCTTCTTGAGCTCTTCGAGAGCCCCGTCGAGGAGTCCTTCCGAGATGTCGAGTACCTCCTTGATACCCTCGAGGAGGTCGCGTTCTTGGGGGGTGAGTTGCGGCTTCTCATCGAAATCCTGGACCATCTGCTCGAATTCTTCCCGCATGGCGCTGAAAATGCGGTCGTTCTTCTCGCGGACTTCGACGACGCGGTTCAAGAGCCGGGCCTGTCCGGTATCGTGCTCTTTGCGCATCCGCATGTTCCAGGCGACAGCGCCTCCGAGCGCGAGCGCAAGGACGACGACCAGGATGTGCTCTAGCATATTCGATCCTTGTGGCTGCCCCTCCCCCTCGGCGAGGGGCTTCTCGACGAGAGGCAGCGTGAGCCGCCGCGTCGCCTCGCGCACGTTCCCTGCCTTGTCGAATGACTTAATCAGAACCTCCGTCTCGCCTCCCTGCTGCGGCGGGATGACGAAGAGTCCATCGGGAATATCCTTTACTCGCACTGATCCGACAGCAGACCCGTTGAAAAATACTTCATATCGGTCGACGCCAGAGAGGCCGTCTTCGGTCTTGAACGAAAGTTTCGGGACATCGGTACCCGAAGCGAGTGCTACATCAAATTCTTGCGGCGGCGTCGTATCGACATTCACCTTGAATCTGCCTACCGGTCCCCACCCCGAATCGTTCTTGTACTGCGCGGCAAAGTACCACTCACCATCGGCAATGCCGGTCACCGTCTGCGTGGTCGAAGCAACTGGCTGCGCCTGTGTCGGTGTGTCCTCGGCGTTCTGACTGAACGACGTGCGTACCGCGAGTACGTCGTTCGTCGGCTTCCAGGCAAAGACGGCTGTCGAGGTGCCATACCAGTTCTCGGGCTTTCCGTGCGTCGAGGAGGTGATCGTGGGCGCGATGGGCAGCGTCCCAACTCCCTCGGATACCGATTCGGGCTCCGGCTCGGGAGCAGGCGGTGCTGCCGGCGCATCGGTGATGACATACGTCGCGCTCTCACCAGTCTGGTAGACGTCGGTGCCCTTCCCATCAGCGGCGAGGATGGCTCCCTTCGAGAAGGACACCGCCGCAGAGCCAGGCTTCTTTGCCTTGAAGGTGATCGTTATGACCGTACCCTTGTTCGAAAATGCACTCGGCGTGCCGCCGCTGAAGACGACCGTACCATCGGTATTCGAGAAGCTCGGATCAGCTGTCCAGAGCGAAAAAGCCGAGCCGTCTTTCGAAACACTTGCAACAGAGAGCACCGATGCATCGAACGAGACGCTGCCGTCGGCGGCGTTCACTTTATCACTCCCGGGATCGATGCCGACCTTCACTGTGAACGTCTTCCCCGAAACGAACTCCCCTGCGCTTGGCGAGAGCGTAAAAGTGCCCGCGCTTGCGGCGAAAGGAAGCAGGAGTACGAGGGCCAAAAGCCCGAAAACCATCTCGTGTGCGGCGCGTGTCATGGCATCGGCGCAAGTGCGCTCGATCAGGCCATCTCCACCTGGATACGGATACCGGTGTCGGTGGTCTCTTTGAGCGGAAGGAGGAGCATGAGCACTCCTTCGCGCATCTTCGCCTGCGTCTTGCTCGCGTCGACCGCCGCCGGCAGGATGATCTGGCGATAGAACCGCCCCCATGAGCACTCGGAGAGTATCTGCTCTTTGGTCTCGATGCCGGGATGCGAGAGGAGATCGCCGTTCGGCTTCTTGCGTTCGCCCTTGATGGTGACGACGTCGCCATCGCCTTCGATTGTCACGCCATAATCAGCGACGCTCGCGCCCGCGATCTGCGCGTAGATGATGATCGCATTCTGTGTCTGGTGAATATCAACCTTGAGCTGCTCGGCGACGGGCGCATTCGCAGGATTAGCAGCCACGCTCTGTGCGGCTTGTGTGGCAACCTGCGTCTTCTTCGCGTCTTCGGGTGTCGTGGGGACGAGGTCCTTCTTCTTAAGGCGATCAAGGAACGTGGACATATGCGCGTACCATCAGTATACGGCACTGCCGCTCACTTTCCCTCTCGTTTCCGTCACTCTGTGTGGATATCTGTGATCGGATGGGTGTACATCGCAGGATTCATCGTCGCGCGCTGCAGCGGAAAGAGCCGCGCTGCTGCACGACCGATAATGAATCGCTTTTGGAGCGGCCCCCACGCGCGCGAATCTGCGCTCGCCGTGCGATTGTCTCCGAGCACGAAGTACTCATCATCGTGCAACTCGATCTCCTGTTCTTTCTCGGGATTCCTGTCGGGTGTCTTGTAGGGCTCGTCGAGGACGAAGACCTCTCCTTCGCGCGTCGTGATGCGTATCGTCCCCTTCTCGATAGCGATCGTTTCGCCTGGAAGTCCGGCAACGCGCTTCACGAATATCTCATCGGGGTCGAGCGGATACCGGAAAACGACCACTTCTCCGCGCTCCGGCTCGCGCTCGCGGTAGCTCCACCTGTCGATGACAAGATAGTCTCTCGGCTTGAGCAGAGGCTCCATCGAGCCGCCTGATACGATGAACGGCTGCGCGACAAAGAAGCGTACCGGCGTAAT
This sequence comes from uncultured Candidatus Saccharibacteria bacterium, assembly GCA_964595025.1. GTDB lineage: Bacteria > Patescibacteriota > Minisyncoccia > Phycocordibacterales > UBA2100 > UBA10103. The sequence goes on from CAZQNX010000010.1 coordinate 10,871, forward strand.
GATCGCGAATGCGATGAGTAATGAAAGGAGGAGGCGGCGCATGGCGAGATGATACCACTCTCGCTTCACCCGCGCCCGTGCAAAGTACGCGCATGCGCAGCGAGTGCGCGGCGCTTTGCCGCGTAGTCGGGCACCTGCTCCGCGACGTGCGCCCAGAAGCGCGGCGAGTGATTGAGCTCGCGCAAGTGGCACAGCTCGTGGACAATCACATATTCGGCAAGTTCTGGCGGCAAGAGCACGAGCCGGTAGTGGAAGTTCAGATTCCCCTTGGCCGAGCAACTGCCCCAGCGACTCTTGCCGTTCTTGATGCGGACCGCCTTTGGCGGAAGCGCGCCGTGCGCGACATAGTGAGCGATGCGCGCGTGCACGAATACTCGCGCCGCTTCCCTGTATTGCAGATACTCCCGTCGCCTCCCGCGCATGTTTTAATTCATCATCCAAAGCGTGTAATTGAGGAAGCTCGCGAATGAGACCCACGCGATGTAGGGTGCCAATAGATACGATGCCGTGCGCGAGATGGGATAGAAGAGATAGATCGTCGCAGCGATCGCAAGCCAGAGCAGCACTATCTCGACAAGCGCGAATCCGAGCGCGTGCATGCCGAAGAAGATGAATGACCACAGGGTGTTGAGCGCGAGCTGAAGCGCGTACACGAGGAGTGCGCGCCGCTTCGCGGTGCGCACTGCATCCGCCTTCCACACAAGCCACGCTGCCGTGCCCATGAGGATATAGAGCGTCGTCCACACCGGGCCAAATATCCAATTCGGCGGCGCGATATCCGGCCGCACCAGACTGGCATACCACGTGGGTATTTCGCTGTACGTAAACACGCTGCCAATTGCTCCCGCCGCGAGGGAGAGGAGGATAGAGAGCGCAAGTGAGAAGTAGGTGTTCATGCTCTTAGTGTAGCAAGCGGAGAAGGCACGTGACTAGCTCATTCTTTTCTTTGTCTTTTTTGATTTGGGCTTGGGCACGGGCAGCGCATCGGCCGTGAGCCGCACGAGCTCGGAGAGCCAGTGCCTATTATCGAGCAGATCTTCTGGTATCTGCATGTGGGGCTTGGCGCCCGGATATGGGGCGCCCTCGACATAGTGCGCACCCACATACTCGCGGCCGGGCTCGGTGATTTTGATAAACAGCGTATCGTCGCACACGAGTGCCGCCACTTTTTCATCACAATACAGCGCATACTCCCCAAACATTTTCCGCGCCCGCACCTCCCCCGCCCCCTCTACCTGGTCGAGAATAAAATCGACAGTCGCTTGCGAGGTGGACATGCCGCCTTAGTGCACGAGTGTCTTTTGATATTTTTCTACCACGCGACGCTGTTCTTCGTTTGCCTCTCGTAGCACCTGGCGTATAACTTTAGCTTTATCACCAGAGGATTTGGTGAAAAAATCGGAAAAGTCGCTCGCCTTTGCCTGCGGAGCTCCAGTCATATGTGCCCAAATATGGCGTAAATACTGTGTCATATCAATTCATGCTCTAATTCTTCTGCAGAATAGCTTCCATTTGCCAAGTGGTCAAGATCCTGTGCTTGTCTGTTGAGCCACAGCTCTTCCTGCCCTGTTGAATAATTCTTCAATAGGATATTTAATTCGACGCTGGATCCAAATTTTTCTTTCACCATTTTTGCATTGTCCCTCGACTTAAATAAAGCGCGTATGAAGACGTTTTTTGCCACTCTTCGCGACTCTACCACTTCGCGGGCCTTCGTAAATGCCCATGCCGTTTTGGGATCCTGATACACAAACCAAATCTCGACTCTCCTAGCTCTTTTTAGCGAACGTTCGATATTTTGAACCACATCGGCATACGCAAATGTTCCGTCTAAAATACAGTTAATACTATTTTCGAGCGCATGATCGTATAAAATATTCACTCCTTTGTTGGCCGCATCCTGAAACACATGCGCATTGGTTCCAGAATATCCGGGGCAAAACGCTCGTATCTCATCTGCATCAATACGCATTGGTATATCCTCAAACTTTTTTATTAAACCCTTCGAAACCTCCGTTTTTCCTGCCCCGGGAGAACCCGCCATAAACAGTGAGATTGGGCTGGTTGCCGCATGACATGTCTCAGCTGGGCAAAAATGGTCAATAAGTTCCGCTCGATGCGCTTTTATGTATTCGAGCGCATCGTTCGCCAAGACAGAATCTTCAGTATCCATAGGAAGATTATATACTGACCGATCAGGACCCGCTTAGTAGAGAATAAAATCGATGGTGGCCCGCGAGGTGAATATAGTATTCCCCGAGTAATTAAACTCAAAGCTTAACGGATTTAAAATCGATTTCAGAATACTCTGTATTACACCCACGACACAGTATTGTGTCTATTTCTTCCCATTTATTTTTATCCGAGTGTAATATACCCAACGAATCTAGCCTGCACTCATGCACGATAGATTCAATAACGAAAAAAGTGACTCCTCCGCATTTTCTGCACAATTCAAGAACCATGCTCTGATCCTTGATCGATTTCAAAACTCTGTCAAGCTATATCTTCCGCGAGCAGAGAACGTCAAATAACCTTTGTCGCGCAAAATCTGTAGTTGCTGACGAATTTTGTCTTTGACATGATTGTTCTCTGGGTGG
>CAZQNX010000011.1:0-1706 GCA_964595025.1 uncultured Candidatus Saccharibacteria bacterium
CGTCCCAGAAAGGCGGTCTCGCTAGCAAACTGAATCCCTTCGCGAAGAAAGATACGAATACTGCCGAGCAGAACCGGACGTTCGAAGAGCATGTCTCACAGCTTGAGCAGCGCATCGCTATCGTGCAACAGGGCCTCGTGCGCACTGGTGTACGCACCGTGCAGCTCGGCACCGAAGAAGCGATAGAACTCCTCTACAAGATGTTCAACCCTGGCGAAGATTCGAAGCCGATGCCGCTCAACACGCAATAGCTATGGCACTCCTCGATTTCCTCAATACCAAGAAAGAGACTCCGAGCCCGAACGTGCTCCCTGTCTTGCCCGAAGAGATATACAAGTCGGGCGTCCTCGATCTGCAGGACGTGATAGCCCCGCATGCGCTCAAGGTGAATTCGCGCGAGCTCGATCTCGGCGAGAAGATCGCGCGCACGTTCTTCGTGATCTCGTACCCGCGCTTCCTCACGACAGGCTGGTTTGCACCGATCATCAACATCGACAAGGTGCTCGACATCTCGATCTTCGTCCATCCGCTCGACACGACCGACATGCTCCGCCGCTTTCAGAAGAAAGTCGCCGAGATCCAGAGTCAGATTACGAGCCGCGAAGAGAAGGGCATGGTGCGCGACCCAATGCTCGACACCGCGTACCAAGATCTGGAGCAGCTCCGCGACAGCCTGCAGCAGGCGCAGGAGCGCATCTTCGACGTCGGACTCTACCTCACGATATACGGCAATACGCGCGAAGAGATCGACAAAACCGAGAGCGAGATTCGCTCTATCCTCGAATCCCGCCTCGTCTACATCCGTCCTGCGCTCTTCCAGCAAGAGCAGGGCTTCCGCTCGACGCTCCCGCTCGCGCAAGATGAGCTTGAGGTGCACACCAAGCTCAATTCGGCGCCGCTCTCGTCTATCTTCCCATTCATCTCGTTCGATCTTACCTCCGACAAAGGCATCCTCTACGGCATCAATCGCCACAATTCGTCGCTCATCCTCTTCGACCGTTTCTCGCTCGAGAACTACAACTCGGTGACCTTCGCAAAATCCGGTAGCGGCAAGAGCTACACAACCAAGCTCGAGATTCTGCGCACGCTCATGTTTGATGCAGAGGTCATCGTCATCGACCCGGAACGCGAATATGAATACCTGGCGACGACGGTCGGCGGGCGCTACTTCAACATCTCACTCTCGTCCGAGCACCACATCAATCCGTTCGACCTGCCCATCCCGCGCGAAGACGAGAGCCCTGGCGATATCTTGCGCAACAACATCATCACGCTCGTCGGACTCTTCCGCATCATGCTCGGCGGACTGACTCCCGAAGAAGACGCGATCATCGATAGGGCCATCACCGAGACCTACGCGCTCAAAGACATAACTTCCGAAGCGAACTTCGCCCAGGTCGAGCCGCCGCTCCTCTCGGACTTCGAGCTCGTGCTCTCGGGCATGGAGGGGAGCGAGAGCCTCGTCGCGCGCCTTTCCAAGTACACCAAGGGTACCTGGTCGGGCTTCATGAATCGCCCGACGAACGTCGATATGAACAAAAAGCTCGTCGTGTTTTCGGTGCGCGACATGGAAGACGATCTCAAGCCCGTCGCGATGTACATCATCACGCACCACATCTGGAATGCCGTGCGCAAGGAGCTGCGCAAGCGCCTCCTCGTCATCGACGAGGCCTGGTGGATGATGAAGAGCGAAGACACCGCGAGCT
>CAZQNX010000011.1:1716-13124 GCA_964595025.1 uncultured Candidatus Saccharibacteria bacterium
TCCTCTTCGGCATAGCCAAGCGCGGTCGTAAATACTATCTCGGTCTCTCAACGATCACCCAAGACGTGAACGACTTCCTCCAGTCGCCCTACGGCGCGGCCATGCTCACAAACTCGTCGATCCAGCTCTTGCTGCGCCAATCGCCTACGTCGGTCGACCTCGTGCAATCCACCTTCAAACTCTCGGATGAGGAGAAGTACCTCCTACTCGAATCAGACGTGGGGGAGGGCATCTTCTTCGCGGGCCTCAAACACGTCGCCATCAAAGTCATCGCAAGCTACACCGAAGACCAGATCATTACCTCCGATCCGTCGCAGATCCTCGCGATCAAGAAGGCCAAGCAGGATCTCGAGGCAGCGCGCGACGCGCAGCAGGGGAGCGTCACGATGGACAGCGCCGTGCCCTCACTCTCGCCGAAGGCCGCCGAAGCAGCGTCGCTCCTCAAAGATGCACAACTCTCAAACCCCTCGACCCCCTCGATACCTCACTAGCTTTTCTTGAGACGCGGTATACTTGTAGTCATGCTACGAATACGGCTCCTTTTCGGCGCGCTCATCCTACTGCCCGCGGTCGCTCTCGCACAATATACTGTGCCGGGATTCGATGGTGCCGTGCGCATGACGATGAATCCCGTGTACCCGCGCCCAGGTGACATTGTGACGATAACGCTCGAGAGCTCGCTCGTCGACCTTGCGCGCAGCACGATATCGTGGGAAGTGGATGGCCGACCACGCGGGGCAGGCGATACACGCCTTGCACTCCTCGCTCCTCCGCTCGGCTCGCGCATGTCGGTGCGCGCTCTCGTGACAACGCCCGAGGGCTCGCTTATCGAAGCTTCTCTCACCTTTACACCGACAGAGCTCGACCTGCTTTATGAGAGCGATTCATACACGCCGCCATTCTACGGCGGCAGAGCGCTTCCCTCGTCCGGATCGACGCTCCGCCTCCACGCCATCCCGCGTTTTAAGAAGCCCGATGGCTCGTTCGTGCCGACAAGCGAGATTATCTTCACCTGGCGCAAGAATGGCCAGGTGCTCGGGAGTCTCTCCGGTCGCGGCAAAGCGGCCGCCATGATTCCGAGTCCGCTGCTTTTCAGCACGGATACGATAGCCGTGGAGGCGGAGACGCGCGATAGCGCGTACGCAGGAAATGCTCGCGTATCTGTCTCTGCCGCAGACCCTCTGATACGGCTTTATGAAGATCATCCTCTCTATGGTCTGCGCCTCAATCATGCATTTGCAACCTCGACCAATACGATGGCACGCGAGCTGACACTCGCCGCCATACCCTTCTTTGCGTCGGTAGGCTCGCCAACAGACCCTGCGCTCTCATACGAGTGGGCGGTGAACGGCACTTCGGTCGAGACAAACGAGGGAACGCGCAACGCGCTCACGATAGGCGGTGCAGAAGGCGGGGAAGCCCGCGTTTCGTTGAATCTTGCTCACGCGACCAATATCTTCTTCGGTGCCGAGGGGGCGTGGACATTCGTCTTCTCCCGCGCGTCAGAAGCAGCAAGTCCGTTCAAACCTTTCTAGCAACTATGCGCATACCCTACGCAGGAGCCCTCGCCGTCACACTACTCGTCACTGTCCTTGGCGGATTCGCCGGGTGGCTTATGTACCTTCGTACGCATACCGATGCGATTCGCGCCGCGGACGCTGCACGTGGATTCAACACAGGTGGCGGAATGCTCGGCTCCTTCGGTGCGGGCGGAGGTCTCGGTGTCACCACTCCAAACCCCGAAATGCGTTCTGTGGGCGAAGGAGAAGCGACGAGCACTGACGCCGCTAACGCAACGAAGGGGGAAATTGAGAGCGATCCCATAAAAACACCTCGCTTGTGGCAGGTGGTAAAAACGCCCATCGCCGGCTTCAACTTCATCGAAACGGAACGCGGCATTGAGCTCTGGTACGCCGAACGTGCAACGGGCAATGTCTTCGCTACTCGCCCACGCAGTGGAAACATAGAGCGTCTCTCAAATACTCTTATGCCAAAAACGCAACAGGCGCTCTTTGGTCATGGAAATGTCGTCGTGAGACGTGTCGATGACGGCGCTCTTGCCACCTTTGCGGGGACAATCCAACGGGGAGCGACATCGACAGCGCTCGTCGGCGTAATGCTCGAGAAGAACATCGCACACATTGATCTCAACAGGGCAACTGGAGAGATGCTCTTCGTGCGCCCCACCCCCACAGGAAGCGACATCGTGAGCACGCGCGCCGATGGGAGTAAACAAACAGTCCTCTTCTCTTCGCCGCTCCGCAACTGGAAACCGATCACAGTGCCAGGCCGCCGCATCATCGCGCAGCTACCGAGCGACGACATCCCCGGGGGCGCCTATGAGATGGGGAAAAGCGGCCTCACGCTACTCATGGGCCCGTTGCCGGGCCTCGTTGTGTTGCCAAAGGCGTCATCGACGGCGCTCCTCTGGAGTACCTCGTCGGGCGGGACACTCTCGCTCTCCGCGCGCTCGGGACCGGATGCGACACCGATTGTCTTTAGTCTCAAGACCGTTGCCTCAAAGTGCACCTGGGGCTCGCCGCGCGCCATCAATCAGAATCTCGTGTATTGTGCCGTACCGCGCTCACTCGCGCGCGGCGCGTTCCTTGATGCATGGCACCAGGGCCGTCTGCACACAGTCGATGCCTGGTGGCAACTCGATACCTCATCTGGCGCAAGCCAAGCACTCTACGCCATGGAGGAAACCCTCGACGTCCGAAATCCCCAGATAGACCCCGGCGGCACCTGGATTGCGTTCCAAGATGGGCGCGACGAATCGCTCTGGGTATTGCGCATCGTGAAGTAGAATGACGCCATGGCCGATACAAAATTCGTTCCCATAAAGCCGTCGGGTACTACTGCCGATCCGCTCCTCGCCGGACTTTTCGGCGACGGTACCGCAACCGACGTGGGAAGTATGCTCAACACAGCGTTCGTCGTCGCCATCAATGTCGGCGCCATTCTCGCCATGATGCGCATCATGTGGGCGGGGTGGCTCTACATGGGCAGCGCCGACATGTGGAGCAGCAAGCATCACGCGAAGGAAGTCTTCCAGAACGCGATCATCGGCCTCCTCATCCTGCTCGCGATCTGGATTATCTTGAATCAGATAAATCCATGCATACTCGAAATCAATTTCCTCGGCGGCGGCTCAAACCAATGCTCATCATCGCAAGTGATTTCGGTATAGGTGCGGCCTCTACGCCGCGTACTTGATAACAACCCGACGATTTCGCCCCTCACCCTGGGATTCGGTCTTGATATTTGGCTGGCCATCGAGCACCGTGTGGACGATGAGGCGCTCGTAGGCGCTCATGGGGGAGAGCTCGACATCGTACTGGAATGCACGGGCCCGATCGGCCATCATGAGAGCTTTCGTTTCAATCTCTTTGAGCTTCTGTGCCCGATACCCGCCGACGTCGACGAGGAAGAGCGGCTCTTCGGTCTCCGTGCCCGATCCTTTGGCGGCATGCTCGACCATCTTTTTTACGAGCGTATCGATGGCGTAGACGGTGTCGCCGTGTTGCCCGATGAGACTTACTGTATCGTCGGCCTGCACGGAAAAGACGGTCTGCCCCGCCACGCTCTGCTTCTCGACCCCCGAAAAGGAGACCTTCATCTGGCGGAGGAATTCGGTGAGTATCTTCTCGGCGAGGGCTTCCATGGGGGCACTATACCACCACCTCCTCGTTCCGTGCAAAAGATCAGAAACGACGACCGCTTATGTACTCTTGGGCGATCATGAAGAGATTGCTTGTCGTCCAGTAGAGAGGTGCGGCGGCGGCGATGTAGTACGAAATGACTCCGATGAAGACAGGGAGGACATATCGCGCCTGCATGTCGAAGCTACGCGCGAGGTCTGCCGAGAGAGAAGCCTCGACCGGTGTCGATGGCTTCTGACTCGGCGCGCCCATCGAGAGGCGAGTGTAGACGAGTTGCGAGAGCGCGGCAGTCGTCGCCAAGACGATACTCTTGCCATCCATAGGTATGAGTCCGAGGAAATTCATATCGATGTCCGAGGGAAGCGCAACGAACGAGTACAGGAATGATGTATCGATAGTAGGAAGTCCCCCGTGAGAAAAAACCCAATAGAGTCCGACGAGGAGTGGAAACTGGAGTAGCACGAGTCCGAGTCCGGCAAATGGGTGGATGCCGCGCTCGCGGTACAGAGCGAATATGGCGCGACCCTGCTCTTCACGATTGTCCTTGTATTTCTTCTTGAGCTCTTCTATCTGCGGCGCAATCTCCTTCGCGACCATCTGTGCCTGCACTGCCTTGCGAGAAAGAGGAACGAGGATGACGCGCGCGACAATCGTAAGCGCAATGACAGCGAGGCCAACATCGTGACCAGGCACCTTGTCGACGAGAAAGACAAGTCCATTGTAGAGGGGCTCGAAGATGAGCGTGTGGAACGCATTACCTATCATATCCGGGCATTGTACGAGATAACAGCCCTGCCGACCAGTCGCGCGAGCTCGCGGGCAAGGGCAGCACTCGACGCCTCGCGGGCTGACGCTTTGGCGATGCAAATGAATGAGAGCGGGGCTTTACAATCGGGGAGCGCGGCTGCGAGTGCGGCCTTCATGCGGCGACGCATCGTATTCCGCTTTGTGGCGAGGGGCTCGACTTTTTTAGAGATAACACACGCTGCTCGTGGCCCGCGCGTATCGTGCCCACACACGATATCAACAAACGCTCCCCGCTCGCGCCCGAAGGGGGAGGACTGAATAGCTCGGACTTCCGCGCGAGACAGGCGGAAACGGGAAGGCATGGATTACGCCGAGAGGCGAGCGCGGCCTTTGCGGCGGCGGCGAAGGAGCATGGCGCGCCCGGTGCGTGTCTGGGTACGCTTGATGAAGCCGTGTGTGCGGCTGCGCTTACGCTTCTTTGGTTGGTAGGTTCGTTTCGTGCTCATACCGCAGAATATAGCTTACTTTTCTTGATAATTCAACCCCCCGTTACTGGTTTCAATAGTTTGGAGCCACCCCACCACCTGCCCCCGAGAACCTCTGCAGTGCGGCGGCGCGAAGCTGAAGGATTTTCTAGCAAGAAAATCCTGTGTTCTCGGGGGCAGGTGGTGGGGATGGTAAAGAGGCTCGCTGTCCCCAGGTTTTCCACAGCCTATACACACCCTCTCGGCGCATGGGGCGCGCTTCCCGAAGGGGGTAGCGCGCGTATAATGACGCCCATGCTCACCAACAGGGAATTGTGGCAAAATGCACTCGTACAGATAGAACTTGGCACCTCGGAGGCGAGCTTCAAGACCTGGTTCAAGAATACCGACATCATCAACCGCGACTCGGGGACGATACATCTGGCCGTCCCGAGCAAAATAGTAAAGGAGTGGCTCATGGAGAAACACCACAAACTCATCTTGAGCGCCTTGCGTGGCATCGACAACACCATCCGCGCCGTCGAATACGCGGTGCATCGGTCTCCCGCTGTCTCGGCCGAGCGCAGGGCGCCCAAACCACCCTCACCGGGAAATGCCTCGCTCGATCTCCAATCTCTCTATATCGACAAGCGCGACAACCTGAACCCGCGCTACACCTTCGACACCTTCATCGTCGGACCCTTCAATGAGCTCGCGTTTGCCGCCTCGAAGGCGGTGCTCGAGAGACCGGGGCTCACTTACAATCCGCTCTTCATCTACGGGTCCACGGGACACGGCAAGACGCATCTCATACAGGGGGTGGGGAACCAATTCAAAAAGACGAACCCGAGCAAGAAGGTCTTTTATGTCACCTCCGAGCGCTTCGCGATCGATTACATCAACGCGGTGCGCGCGGGGCGCGCGAATTCTTTCAAGGATCAGTACCGCCAGTACGATCTCCTCATCATGGATGACATCCAATTCATCGCGAATACCGAGAAGACACAGGAAGAGCTCTTCCACCTCTTCAATGCGATGCGCGACAACAACAAGCAGATAGTCTTCTCATCCGACAAGCACCCGGCACTCCTGCCTGGCTTTGAGGAACGCCTCAAGGGTCGCTTCTCCGCCGGTATGATAGCCGAGATTCCCGAGCCTGATTTCGAATCCCGCTCTCAAATCATCCGCGCCAAGATCGAGCAGCACGGCTTCTCCCTTCCTGAGGACATCATCGCACATATCGCCGAAAATTCGCGCGGCAATATCCGCGAGCTCGAGGGAATCGTAAACACCATCGTCTGCAAGTCACAGTATAAAGGGAAGGGCATTACCATCGCCGATGTCCGCTCGCTCCTCAAGCACACCACAAAGCCGAATCGGGGAGTGTCTGTCGAGGATGTCGTCCGAAAAGTTTCCCAATACTACGAAGTGCCCGAGAAGAGCATCTACGAGAAGACGCGCAAGAAGGAAGTCGTCCGGCCGCGGCAGGTCATCATGTATATCTTGCGCGAGGAGTTCAGTGTCTCGTATCCTTCTATCGGCGAGAAGCTCGGCGGACGTGATCATACGACAGTCATCCACTCATGCGAGAAGATAAAAGAGGAGATGAAAACGAACACCGCGCTTGAGCAGGAGCTCGAGCATATCAGGAGTGTTATCCACACTTGAGACGGGGATAACCTCTGTATAAACGGATGCATAACCTATGGAAAACACAGTACTAACTCGGGGATTGTTCGGTGGAAAAGTGAATATTCATATCTTCTCTTGGTTTTCCCCGGCCATACCCCGATATTTCCCCCGCCCTTTCCCCAATCACACATCCAATAAAAACACAGTATCTGCGCTATTTTTCAGACTTTTCCCCATTATCAACACCCCTAATAGAGCCCTGTAGTTTGTTTTTTATCACCGTATGAATATCATCGTCCCGAAAGAGAAAATTGTCGCCGCGGTCACTATGGCGGAGCGCCTCACCGGAAAGAAAGAATCCCTCCCCGTCCTTTCCTGTATTCTCATTGAGGTGACCGATCGCTGTGTCGTTCGCAGTACGAATCTTGAAGCGGGTATCGAGGTGCAGGTACCGTGTGATATCAAAGAAAAAGGTGTCGTAGCAGTTCCTGCAGCGATACTTTCCCAGACGCTCCGCTCGATATCAGGCGACAAGGTGATAATCACGAGCGAAGAGGGGAATGTCCGCATCGAATCAAAAGGAACCAAGAGCCTCATCAAGGCAGTACCGAATGATGAGTTTCCGCAGCTTGGTGGTTCGCACAAGGAGGGCACGTCGGTCTCGAGAGAGGCGCTCGTGCGCGGCATACAATCCGTCTCGTACGCAGCATCACCTTCGATGATTCGTCCCGAACTCGGCAGTATCCTCGTGGGACTTCGCGGAGACACGCTCCTCTGCGCGGCAACCGACTCTTTCCGTCTTGCCGAAAAGACGATACCGAGCACCGTGCGCCACGAGGCAGGTGATGTGCTCATTCCACTCAAACACGCAGGAGAGCTTATCCATGTGCTCGAAAAGATGAGTGGAGAGACGGTCGAAGTCGTGAGCGATGATTCGCAGCTCACCGTCTCGGGCGAAGGGGTGCGATTCGTCTCACGCATCATCGACGGCACATTCCCAAACTACAAAGACATCATTCCGAAAGACTCCGCGACGACCGCGACCATCTTGAAGGCCGATATGGCCGAGATGCTCCGCAAGGCGCGGGTATTCGCAGGCGGCGAATCACAGGTGGGGCTGCATATCTACCCCTCCCGCAAGGTGTTTACCGCGACGGCGCAGAGTGGTGCGGTGGGCGAGATGGACGACACGCTCGATGCCGCGCTCTCGGGCGACGATCTCGATATCAACTTTCACATCGGGTACCTTGCCGATTGTCTGGGCGCCATCGCGAGCGACTCGATTACGCTCTCGTTTGCTGGGGTCGGCCGCCCGCTCGTCATCCGCGGCGTCTCCGACACCTCGTTCCTCTATCTCGTGATGCCGTTGAATAGGTAATGCATCACTGCACCACGAAGGTGACGCTGCTCTCGAGGGTACCCGCGCTCGTCTCGGCAACGGCACGCAACACCATCGGGCCGCGGCGGCTCGGATTGAAGCTTACCGTGTAGGGTGGTTGTGCCGAGCTGCCGAGCGCGACACCGTCGGCGTAGTAGGTGACGGAGGAGAGGGAGACCCCTGGCGGCACACTCACGCTTGCGGCGATAGGAAGCCCCCAGGGATAGTACTGGCCGCTGCGCGGGGAAAGGAGCGTGAGGACCGGCCGCGCATCGGCGGTTCCATCAGGCGGCGAGAACGAAACACTGCTTGAGCTTGTGAGTACGATACCTGCCGCCCAGAGCTGTACCGGGTATTCCCAATGCGCGGTCTGCGCATCGGCAAACGGGTTGCTCGGGGGGCCACTACGGGGGCTATCTTTCCGCACCCAGTAGAGGATGTCGTGGATGCCCGCAGCAGGATTTGCATTCCACTCGCCCAAGAGCACTGGCGGAAGTGTGCTCGCTTCGGGCGAAGGAGGAGGGAACCCGTCACCGGGATACTGGGTGAGTGCGTGGGCCATGAATTCATGCCAGAGCGGGGCCACGATGAATGAGGCGACGCGCTTTTCCATCGGACTGTTGTCGTTGTTGCCAGCCCATGCGCCGACGGCGATGCCCGGCGTGTACCCGACGATCCAGGTATCGCGGAAATCATTCGTGGTGCCTGTTTTGGCGGCCACATCGTGACCGGGGAAGTAGAGCGGCGAGGCAGAACCGAATGCAGGAGTTCGCGCGACGTTGTCGGAGAGAATGTCGCTGATTTGGCGCACCACCTGGCTATCGATCACTTGTTCACCCTTCTCCTCGAAGCTCTCCAAGATGTCGCCATCTTTGTCCTCGATACGCAGGATACCGGTCGGCTGGTTGCGCAGGCCATCATTTGCAAAAACGGCATAGGCCCCAACCATCTCGAGGAGCTTTACCTCGCCACCACCCAAGACGAGTGTGAGGCCATAGCGTCCCGCGTCGCCGAGCGTTGTGATGCCTAGATTGCGTGCAGTGCGGAGCGCGTTCTCTATACCAGTGAGATAGAGGAATTTCACCGCAGGGATATTCTGCGATTGTGCGAGTGCCGCGCGCATCGTCATAGGTCCCTTGAAGCTGCCGTCGTAATTATTGGGCGAGTAGCACGGCGCGTCTTCTTTGAGGACGTCGGTCGGTGCGCAGGCGACCGAGAACTGCGTCTTCACGTCGAAGACGACGGTTTCGGGCGTGTAGCCGCGCTCAAGCGCAGCGGCATAGACGAACGGCTTGAACGATGAGCCTGGCTGGCGATTGGCCACAGCTACATTTACCTGCCCATCGATTTCGGGGTCGAAGTAGTCGCGCGACCCGACCATCGAGAGCACCTGCCCGGTCTTGGGATCAATCGCGACAAGCGCCGCGTTCGAGGCGTTGAAGTTCCTGGCGTTGCGAAGCGCATGCACGCGCACGATATCCTCGGCCTTTTGTTGTAAATCGTAGTCGAGCGTCGTGACGACACGAAGGCCGCCTTTCTCGACCGTCTCGACACCATACTTTTCTTCAAGGTACTCGCGGATATAAAACACGAAGTGTGGCGCTTTGATGCCCGCCTCTTGTCTGCCACGGAACTGCACCTTCTCTTCGAGTGCGCGTGCACGCTCCTCCTCGGTGATGAGTCCATGTTCGAGCATCTTTTGCAGCACGAGCTTCTGGCGCGCATCGAGCGCGTCGCGATTATTGCCGAACGGCGAGAGACGTGTCGGCGCCTGGGGAAGTGCGGCAAGGTATGCTGCCTGCGCGAGATCGACGTCTTTTGCATCGACACCGAAGAAGTACTGGCTCGCTTCTTGGATGCCATACACAGTGCCGCCGTAGCCGATTTCATTCAGGTATGTTTCGAGTATCTGCTCCTTCGTGTAAACGCGCTCAAGGCGGAGGGCGAGAATGATCTCACCGAGCTTGCGCCAGATCGTCTTGTGATCGGTGAGGAGCGTGTTCTTCACCACTTGCTGGGTGATCGTCGAGCCTCCTTGGGCGTATGAGCCCGAGGTGATGTTTGCGATGGCTGCCCGGAGGAACGCTGTGGGGCGGAAACCGCGGTGTTCGTAGAACTCGGCGTCTTCTATCGCGACGGTGGCCTTCTGGATGTAGGGCGACACCTCGGCAAGTGGAACTGTTGTGCGGCGCACCGAGCCAAAGACGTCGTAGAGGACGATATTGCCCGTGCGATCATATATCTTCGTCGATTGCGCGACCTTGCGATTCTCGAAATTGTCGATGGAGGGTATGGTGACGACCATGGCCCACGCCGCGAACATGCCCGTGAGAAATACGAGAAGAAGTCCTGCGGCCGTCGCGAGCGCGAAGGCCCACTTGGGCAGATAGCGGTGGCGTGGCATGCGCGAGACAAAGCGCCCGACGTGTTCTTGGGCGCGTCGTACCTGCCTATGGTCGCGAAACCGATTCAATGATGCCACTATAGCGCAAAACACCCATCAGCGCACCCGCGCGAGGTGGGTGAGCCCGACCGCTATCGCGTCGTATTCATCGTCCAAACGTATCGGTTGCTCCACGCGGACAAGAAGATGGATCATCTTGGCTATCTGTGCCTTGTCGGCGCGGCCACTGCCGGCGATGGCGCTCTTCACTTCACCTGGCGTGTATTCGGCGAGCGTCAATGCATGTCGCGCGGCGAGCCCGATGAGGGCACCACGCACCTCGGCCACTTGCATGGCCGTCTTCTGATTATTCGAGAAGTAGAGCTTCTCGAGGACGAGCGTGTCGGGTGCGTGCTCGTGCACGAGCGCCTCGCACGCGGCGACGACCTGCGCGAGCCGTTCCGAGAAGGGGAGAGAGGCACTTGTCTCGATGCACGTTGATACGATGAGCCGTGGTGTACCCTGCTCTTTTTCGAGCACGGCGATGCCACAGCGGCCGTAGCCCGGATCTATTGCTATCGCGCGCATGAGGACAAGTGTAGCAAGAAGGAAGGAGTTATACCGCGACACATCAGTAACAAAAGGGCGGTGCTCATGGCTCCGCCCCCGTTTTCGTATCGGCATTCCCTCCACAAGCGTCACCCGTCAGATTTTTGCAGTCTGCCGGGCCGGGCCGCACGACCACTTGTGAACCTTC
This sequence comes from uncultured Candidatus Saccharibacteria bacterium, assembly GCA_964595025.1. GTDB lineage: Bacteria > Patescibacteriota > Minisyncoccia > Phycocordibacterales > UBA2100 > UBA10103. The sequence continues at coordinate 12,740 of CAZQNX010000011.1, forward strand.
CAGTTCGGGTGGTCCTCGGCCCACTTGGCGACCTCGTATTGGCCGTACTTCATGCACTGTTGGGGCGTAACGCTCTCGGTCAGGTAGGTGAGGCGGACGTCCTTGCAGGCAGCGCCATGCAGGATTGAGCAGACCGAAACGACGATCTCAATCATGGCAATACTCCTCTCTTGTTGCCAGTCTTCCTTGTACTCCTATTTTTGTGCTGTGTAAATCCCCCGCCAGGCGAGTGGGGATAACTACACTGCGTTCGTGTACACCTGCTCCACATCGTCGTGGGCGTCTATCTTTTCGAGTATCTCGATGAGGCGGGCGTTGTCGCCCTCGGTAAGTTCCACGGTCGTCTGCGGTTCGTAGGTGCCGTCGAGTAAGCGGATGAACGCCC
>CAZQNX010000012.1:0-12100 GCA_964595025.1 uncultured Candidatus Saccharibacteria bacterium
CTTCAGGCGCTTTTAGCTGACGGAGGAGATGGCGATAATAGCGAGGTTACGGTTGGTGCAGAGGCAAAGGACGAATCCGCTTTTGATATCATAAGCCGTGGGCTGACAGATTTCTGGAAAGGCCTCAGGGACACGAGTAATCCTACTCAAGAAGAAGCAGGCAATACCAATCCGACCAACATTGGAACTATCGAAGCGAATTCCACCTTTGCTCCGCCGATGCTCGCAGGGAATTCTACGCCCACCCAAGAAACGAATTGGCTTCAGAATGTCGCCGCCTGGTTTTCGGACCTCTTCAGGTAGGTACCATTCGGTATGGAGCAGAAGCCCGAGATACAGTACGACGATTTCGCCAAGCTCGATATTCGTATCGGGACAGTGGCCGCCGCAGAAGCGGTGCCCGAGACCGATAAGCTCATCAAGTGCACGATTGATTTCGGCGAGCTTGGCATACGCACCATCGTCTCTGGCATCAAGGCATGGAAGCAGCCCGAAGATCTCGTGGGCAAGCAGCTGCCGTACATCGTGAATCTCGCGCCACGCATGCTGAAGGGCATCGAGAGCCAGGGGATGCTCCTCGCGGCTTCGCCCGAAGCAGAAGGTCTTGCACTCCTGCATCCCGAGTTTCCTGTCGCGCGCGGCACGCGTTTGTCGTGATTACTTGCGGCGACCACATCTGTGCACATGCGGCGCGTGACAGCGCGGTATACTGAAGAGCATGTCTGTCCGCATTGCCCGGCACGAAACTCCGTGTGCGCCGTCGTTCTTGGAGCGGTGGTTTCCATTGCCTGTCGCTGTCGTACCGCGCTCCATCGGTGTCGACATATCGGACGTGTCGGTCAAGTGGATTGGCCTCGTGCGCTCGAAGGGCCTTGGCTACGATATAGCGACGCATGGATCGCTCCCCATACCCGCGGGTGCTATACGCGGTGGAGCCATCCTAGACGAGGAGGCGCTCGTCGCTGTCCTTGCGCAAGTGCGAACCGAAAGCGGGGTGTCGCGTGCGCACGCGGCGCTACCCGAAGAAGAAGCGTACGTCTTCAGTATGCACATACCCGACGGTACATCGCGTGATCAGGCGCTCCGCCTCATCGAATTCGAGTTTGAAGGGAGGGTGCCTATCCCGCCCGGCGAGGCTGTCTATGATTACGACGTGATAGCCGAACACACCGCAGAAGGGACCCAGATCGGGGTTACCGTCTTCCCCAAGCGTCTTGCCGAGCAATACTCGTCGGTCTTCCGGCGGGCGCGATTCGAGCTCGTCTCGCTCGAAGTTGAGGCGCGCTCCATCGGGAGAGCTGTCGACGAGGGTGACGACAGCACGACCGTCACCCTACTTGTCGATTTTGGGCGTGCGCGTACCGGCTTTGCGGTCTTGAAGCGCGGCGTCCCGATCTTCACCTCGACCGTCGAATTCGGCAACGACCTGGCCGCATCGCGCGCCAAACAGGGGACTGAACTTCCTGATGCAGATATTCAGCGCATACGGAATGACGAGGGCCTGTTCGCGAGCGGGGAACACGCGGCGCTGCGTGCCGAATTTGAGGCGACAGCGCTGGGGCTTGCAGGAGAAGTAGTGCGGCACTTCCACTTCTGGGATACGCGTCGCGACGAGCGCGGCGAGCGCGTGACGCCAGTCGGATCGGTCGTGCTCGTCGGCGGGAGTGCAAACATGAAAGGCTTGGCCGACCTCATATCAGGCAAGGTGCAAGCGCCGACGACGCGCGGCGACGTGTGGCGGAACGTGCTCTCGTTCGAACATCAAATACCGGCAATCGACAAGCGCACCTCGCTCCAATATGCGACCGCCGTCGGTCTCGCACTTCGTGGCATATGAGCAACATCCTCCCTCTTGCCGAACGACACGCCGCATGGGACGCGTCGCGAGCCCGTGTACTCTTTCTTTTTGGGCTCACGCTTCTCGTGAGCGCAGGTCTCGCCATGCTCGCGCTCGTGCCGAGCGCTGTCGTCGCGCGGAGTGCGCTCATGCAGGCGGCGCAAGAAGCAGCGGCTCCCGGTTCTCGCTCCGAAGATGGCCAAGCGCTCGTCGAGGCGCAAGCACTCCTCTATCAAATGAATACCCTCTTGGGGACGAGCACCCCCGTCGCACTCATCGCAGATGTTCTCGCGAAGCGTCCGCCAAAGACGACTGTTAATCATGTTACCTATACGCCCGGCACGCTCGTATTCTCGGGAGCGGCAGAACGCCGTGACGATGTGAACGCCTTCCGCGCAACTGTCGCAGCAGATGCGCGCTTCTCTGGCGTCGCTGTTCCGATCAATGCACTCGTCGGTGTCGAAGACGGAGCTTTTACCATGACGCTGACCGGCTCATTCTGAATGCCCATATGATGTCTCTTCCCTCACTTAAGACACTCGCTGCGCTTTCGATGATGATCATCGGATGCGGTGCATGGGTAGGCGTGTGGCGCATGCATGGCTATATCAATGAATCACTCGCGCAGTACCAGGCAGAGCTCTCGACGCGGGAAAGTGCGAATGCGCGCGAGGCTGCGCAAGCACGCATTCGTTCGCTCGCCGAAGAGACCAAGAGCAAGCGCGCGCTGCTTGCCGAGCAAGTGACCATCGATCCGATAGCGGCGACGAAAATTATCGAATCGGTGGGGCCCGCAGCGCGAGTGACGCTGCGAGTGAGTGATGCATCGGCAGAGACAGTGCCGCTGCCGCCCGGCTCGGCGGCGCACCCCCTGAAAGTCGTGGGCTTCTTGGTCGAAGCTACCGGGAGCTTCTCGGCGATCATGAAGGCAGCGCGCATGCTCGAGACGCTCCCGCTCCCGACTGCGGTACGCCAGCTCGACATCGCTCAAGTGCCGGCCGATCAGAATACCAAAGGGCCGCCCCAGTGGCGCTTGCACATGCGTCTCCGCTTGCTTACCGACAGCAATCTCACGTCATGAACTTTTCTCTCGCTCGACTCAAGGCCGCGTATGACTCGCACACTGAGCCCGAGTCGCAGCGCTTTCTCGCCGAGACGGTATGGTATGTCATGCTCGCGCTGCTCGCGTCTGTATGCGTAATCGCGTGCGTATGGGGCGCCTTGCGTCTCAATGGAGTGTTTGCCGCGCTTGAGCAGCCGTCGGACATTTCGCGCATTCCTGCGCCGCCACTCGACAGGGCTGCACTTGGCCGCGCCATCGATACTGCGGCCGCACGCGCCGCCGCATTCAAGGCGTTCTCATCCGCTCCTGCTGCAGATGCCGACCCTGCTCGCTAACGTGTCCTTTCAAGACGCGCATGTTTCGGCTAGGATGTAGTATCCCCCTCGTAGCTCAATGGATAGAGCCGCGGACTTCTAAGCCGTTGATGTAGGTTCGATTCCTGCCGAGGGGACCAGGCAGAAAATGCTCCCTGCGGAGCATTTTCGCGCGCTGGTCCCGGCCGGAGCGTTGTCGCGTGCAGTAGCGCGCGACCGCGAGGCGTGCCCAGGCTGCGGCTGTTCGCGGCGGCGAAAAGACGACAGCTTGGGGACCCGCATGCTAGAGTATGTTTTGCATGCACCCTTAGCTCAGTTGGTAGAGCAACCCCTTTACACGGGGAGGGTCGGGGGTTCAAGTCCCTCAGGGTGCACCGACGGTTTATACTGAAACTCACATGCTGCGCCGCATCCTCTATCTTTTGAGTGAGATATACCAGTCATGCAAGCACTCGCTTCCCGCGGCGCAGATCGAGGTGATTCGCGCGACGCTCGTTCCTGGCGATCTCATCCTACTGCACGCGCCATTTCTTGAGCGCCTTATGCCGGGATATTGGACTCACGTCGCGGTGTACGCGGGTCACGTCCGCGGGGAAGAGAGTGCTGTGCAAGCACGGTTCTTTGGCGTGCATCGCATACCGCTTGCGAAGCTCATGCGCACCCAGCATGCTGCTATCTTGCGTCCGCATGCGAGTACAGCCGAATGTGAAGATGCCGTCTTGCGCGCACTCGCTCTCTGCGGGAGACCCTTCGATTATTTTTTTGATTTCGAAGATCCGCGGCGGCTCGTGTGCAGCGAGATACCACTCCTTCTGTACGGCGAGACGCTCGGTTTGCAAATGCGGACAATCCGTTTTTGGGGTTGGGAGAAGAAGATATTCCTGCCGGACGATCTTTTTTCTAAGGGCTTCGATGTTGTCTGGGTGTCGCCTGGCGCACCGATACCATATCTCGGGAGTGAGAGGCAGATTGTTTCCGAAGAACTTCATGGTTTCATCACAGGGCGCGTACAGATGGTCATGTTCCGCGATTTCCTCACGCGCACTGCGCGGCGACTCGCACTGCGCGGCTGGGTGCGCAATCTCTCGGACGGCCGCGTCGAATTCATTGCCCAAGGAGAGCGCTCTGCGCTCGAGCGCCTGCTCGCGAAGGCTCACAAGGGTCCCTTGCTCGCTCGCGTAGATAGGGTCGATACCGAATTTCGAGCACCCCGCTCCCGAGAGGGTCGTTTCGAGATACGGTATTGATTCCAGCTAGTCTCCGTGCTACAGTACCGCGACTATGGCTCACACAGTCGTCATTTCGCCAGTCGACATGGAAGCGCGCAAGGCGCTCGACATTCGCGCTGGTGATACCGTGAAGGTCTGGCAGAAGATACAGGAAGGGAAGGACAAGAGCGGTGCTGCCAAGTTCCGCCTCCAACTCTTCGAGGGACTCGTCTTGGCGCGCAAGCATGGCCGCGAGGCAGGTGGGACGTTTACCGTCCGCCGCGTCTCGGGTGGTGTCGGTGTCGAAAAGATCTTCCCGCTTTACACGCCGATGATCGACAAGATCGAGATCGTGAAGCGTGCTCGCGTGCGCCGTGCAAAGCTGTACTACATCCGCGAGAAGGTCGCGCGCGAGGCGCGCAGGCAGCTGCGCCGCACGCGCATGATGCAATCCCCGGTCGCCGCAGCAGAGACTGGCGAGGCTACGGATGTTGGCGAAGCGGCCAAATCCGAGTAGAATGATTTCCACGCGCAGGTGGCGAAATTGGTAGACGTACTACCTTGAGGTGGTAGCGCCCGCAAGGGCATGGGAGTTCGAGTCTCCCCCTGCGCACCGAGACGAAAAAGACTGGCCCTGCGCCAGTCTTTTTCGCGAGGTGCGAGGCGTAGCGATGTCGAGCGAGCACGCGAGTCGGGGTCGCGGAATCGTCCGCGCGACGGCGCAGGCGATATCCGTGACCACTGCTTATTTTTTCTGCCCTCACCTCATCTGCTATAGTACCCATATGGCATTCTTCACTGGCAAAGGAGACGGTGGTACGACGAAACTCTTCGATTCCAAACCGGGAGAGCGTGTGACGAAAACCTCGCCTATCTTCGAATGTCTTGGCAATCTCGACGAGCTCAACGGCCTCACGGGCTGGTGCAAGGTCGCATGTCCCGCAGATCTGAAAGTGGGGGAGCGGACTGTGGGCGCGATACTGCGCGATGTGCAGGATCACCTGTTTACGCTTCAGGCCGAAGTCGCAGGGGCACAGAAGAGCATCCCACAATCGTCGGTCGAAGCGCTAGGTGAGCTCATCACGGGCATTGAGCGATCACTCCCCGAAGTAAAGACTTTCCTCGTCGCGGGTGGGACTGAATTCTCGGCACGGCTCGACATTGCGCGTGCCGTATCGCGTCGCGTCGAGCGGCGCCTCGTCCACCTGCACGAGAATGGCGAGCGAGCAATCTCTGCACCAAGCCGCGCCTACATGAATCGTCTCTCGTCTCTTTTCTACGCGCTCACGCGGCTCGCGAACGATGCCGAGGGTGTCGTCGAGACGCCGCCTGCGTATCGTTAGAGCGCCTATGATACGCCGCTACTTGCCGCGCGATACCGACGAGCTCATTAGTTGGTACACGAGATATCTCTCGCCGCTCGGTCTCGTGGCGGGATTCTTGGCAGACACATTCTTCTTCCTCTCGCGAGTGGATCAGGCGAGCGGGCTTGCTATCGTCTGCACCCATCTTATCCTTGCCGCGGCAGCTATTGCGTTTCTGAACGCGGTGCGCGAGGGGAGTCTCTCGCACCCATGGTTCCTCGCTGCGGCGCCATTTGCGCCCGTCCTCATGCAATTCTCATTCGGCGGCCTCTTCAGTGCGTTCTTCTCGCTCTATAGCCGCTCGGCCGCGTTTCCCGCGACATGGATTTTTGTCGCGCTCCTCGCTGTCCTTCTCGTTGGCAACGAACGATTCTTGCGCTTCTACGAACGCATCACGTTTCAGGTCGGTGTCTACTTCGTCGCGCTCCTTTCGTTCATGGCGTTCTTCGTGCCGGTCGTCGTCCGGCGCGTGGGTGACGATATGTTCATCGCAAGCGCACTCCTCGCGCTTGCGATACTTGTCGCACTGGTAAGTGCGCTCTTCCATATCGCGCCGACGCGAATGAAAGAGTATCGCGTACGCATCGTAATGACGGTCGCGAGCGTCTTTCTCGGGTTCACGGGCTTCTACTTTGCCGATCTCATTCCGCCCCTGCCGCTCGCGCTCAAGAGCGCGGGTGTCTACCACCACATCGAGCGCTTGAGCAGCGGGGATTACCGAGTGCTCGAAGAAGAGGCATCGTGGCTCACGCAGACATTCGGCCACGGAAGGACGCTCCATCTCGTGCCCGGCGAGAGCACGCATGTTTTCACGTCAATTTTTGCGCCATCAGGGCTCTCGACGCGCATCGCGCACGAGTGGCAATATCGTGATCCGCGCACTCGCACATGGCACACGGCGGCGTATGTGCCGTTCGACATTCTCGGCGGACGTGATGCGGGGTATCGAGGCTACAGCGCCAAGTTTGAGCCCGCAGCGGGGGAGTGGCGCGTGAACACGCTCACGAATGCGGGCAAGATGATTGCGCGGGTGTCGTTCGTGGTCGTTCACGCCTCGTCATCTCCTGTTCTCGAAGAGCGACGGCTGTAAGATACGAAAACATGCGGAATATGTTATAACTGGGGGCATTGGTGGTCGTAGCTCAATTGGTAGAGCTCCGGTTTGTGGTACCGGCGGTTGCGCGTTCGAGTCGCGTCGATCACCCCGACATCAGGGAGTCCGATAGACTTTCAGGCGCGAGGGCGTATGTCCTCGTGCGTCTCATGCAGCGGCCTGCCGCGCAGCGACACGGAGAAGAAATTGAGCGCGTATCGTAGTGCGGTGCGAAGCACGCCCTCGTGCGCAAGCCGTCGTCCCGAGGCGAAGACGGGGAGCGCAAACGTCCACACGACGCGCCCCTGTGTTTCCATACGCCGGGCGATGTCGGTATCTTCGCCGTAAAATTCTATCGTCGTATCGAAGCCGCCGATGCGCTCTAGTGCGTCACGTTGCAGTACGAAGTTGCCGCCCTGCAGCATAGCTCCGCTGCCGGTCGCCAGTTGCACCATCTGCGCCGCGGCGAGCCCTGCTGCATAGAAGGCCTGCGCAAGGAGTCGTGTGAGAATTGAGAGATCCTGGTAGATGAACGGTCCGCTCAACGCGACAAGTTGCGGATCGCGCACGAAGCGTGCGATGACCGTGTCGAGCCACCCCGCCGGAATGCGCACATCGGCATCGATGTTCGCGATGAGCTCTCCCGAAGAGTGCTCGAAGCCAGTCTGCCGCGCGCGGGTGAGACCCTTGCGCGGTTCGTCGACGACGCGCGCGCCCGCGGCTTCTGCGGCTGCGCGCGTGCCATCCGTCGATGCGTTGTTCACGACGACGATCTCCGCATCTTGGCTCGTGCGCGCCATCTCGGCACGAATCGAAGCCACGCATGCGGCAATATGGTGTTCCTCATTGTACGCCGGGATGACGAAGCTGACTTTCATGAGGGGGAGTATACTCGACTTTCTGTGGATGCCCATCATCGCACCGGGCGCCACTCGGTGAGCCAGGCTTTGCCGGTAAGTGCTATCCAGAAGACGTTGCCTACCCATATGAAGAGCAGACGCGGCCAGCCGAGTCCGTGCTCGCGGCGGCCAGGGTAATAGATCTGCAGCCGCGTATCGTACTCGGTGCGGCCGATCTTCGAGAGCCGGTACACGAGGTCGAGATCTTCTCCGCACACCAAGTCTTCACGGAATCCGCCAATCGTCTCGAATGCGCTCCGCCGCATGATCATGAATTTCCCTGTCCCCATGCCAGTGCGCAGCACGTTGTTGTGAAAGCGGATGTTTAGATTCTGGAGCCCGAGGAATACCCTGTCGGCCCAGGTCTCGATTTCGGGAAAAATATTTTGCGGTCCGCACAGGGCGACAAGATCGGGCTCGGCGGCAAACCGCGCAAGCGCGTGCGCGAAGAAGGCATCTGGCTCGGGAATCCTCACGCTCGAATCCACGAACGCGAGATACTCGCCTGTCGCGAGGCGCGCACCATCGTTGCGCTGCCGACTCGGCGTCGGCTTGCCGTCCTTCATCACTGTCACCTTATCAGCGAGGGGAGTGGCCATCGCGACTGTATCATCTGTGCTTCCGCCATCCGACACGATGGTCTCATGCTCTATCGTGAGTCCGGCAAATTGGCCCAGTGTCCCGGCGATGTAGCCCTCTTCCTTGAGGGCAGGAATCACGATCGAGAACTTCATGTCACCATTGTAGCGTCGCGAGTGTGCGATTCGCAATGCGCAAGACGAGGAACATGAAAAGCGCTCCGGCCACGAATCCCCACAAGCGTGCTTCGGCGGGTATCGATTCGAGTGCGTTGCCGAAGTGGAACCCGATCATGAAGAGGGCATAGACCCAGATGAGTCCGCCCGCGACATTGATCGCCACGAAGCGATGAAATGGCACGCGCAGGAGCCCTGCCGTCATGAGTGTCACGATGGCGAAGCCGAAGCCCATGGTGAGCTTCGATATCCAGAGTATCGAGGTGTGGTATGTGTGAAAGCGCCGCTCGACGACCGACACGATGCCCGGTGTAGCCCCCAAGAGGTACCCCCAGCGATCGACGAATCTCCGCCCGCCGAATCTGCCGAGACAGTACCAGGTGATGTCCGAGAGGATATCGCCGAGCATGAGTGCCGCAAACGCGGGCCAGAATGCAACGAGACCCTGATGAGCCAAGACGCCCGTCGTCATCATGACGACCGACCCCTCGGTGAAGCACCCCGCGAATACGAGGACATAGATCGAAGATCCGAGGAAGGCGAAGAGTTCGGCGATGCCCATACCAGTGTGGCTGTAGTCTACTATCCGCGATGGCGACCGAAGCAGGAGATGAGATACCGCTGCACCGTCACCCGAGGCCCCACCGGGAGCTTGTGCGACGCTACCGCACCCAGTGGAAGGACAGAGACTACCGCATCGCAGTAGCCGCCTCGTTCTTCGTCTTTGCGGGCTCCGTGGCTGCGTCGCTTCTCGCGGGGCACTTTGCCAACACGCAGGCAAGCAATCCTGTCGACGATCTCATCCTCTCGAACGTCGCGGTCGTGAACGTCGACGTGCTCTTCGTGTACGGCACCTTTCTTTTCTCGGTGTTTGTCGCCGCGCTCGCGTTCGCGCACCCGCGCCGTATTCCGTTCACCTTCTTCTCGCTTGCCATCTTCTTCTTCATACGCGCCGGGTTCGTGATGCTCACGCACATAGCGCCCTTCCCGGTGCAGGCGTCGGCAAACTTTGGCGGCACGATACGCGAATACTTTTTCGGGAGCGATCTCTTCTTCTCGGGTCACACTGGATCGCCGTTCCTCATGGCGCTCATCTTCTGGCACGAGTATCGGCTCCGGGTCGCGTTCCTCGCGTGGTCCATCTTCTTCGCAGGTGTCGTTCTCTTGGGGCATCTGCACTACTCTATCGATGTCGCGTCGGCCTTCTTCATCACCTATACGATCTTTGTCTTGTGTGAGAAGTGGCTGCCGGAGTATCGCGCGCTCTTCTATTCGGACTGGCCCGAAGAGCAGATTCCGGAGGACCAGGAGGCAGCGACCGTGGTGTAAGCAGGGTGATATACTTACGTCTATAACAACATTATACGCTCACACCCTCTATCCGTATGGATACCGAGAAGAAAGAATTACACATCGTGCCGCCCGAGAATATGCAGAAGGCCGCCATCTTCGCGATAGCGATGCTCGGCATCTTTCTCGCGATACTCGCGGTCTCTAGCCTCAAGGCGTACCGCTTTATCGGCTCTGGCGTGACGGCAACGAATACGATCACCGTCTCGGGAGAAGGCGAGGTTTTCGCCGTGCCCGACCGCGGCGAGTTTTCCGTTACCATCCAGGAGAACGCCAAGGACGTGAAGGCCGCGCAGGCAGCCGCCACCAAGAAGGCGAACGCCGTCATCGACTACCTCAAAGCAGCCGGTGTCGACGAGAAAGATATCAAGACCGCCGATTATTCCGTCTACCCGCAGTATGAGTGGCAGAATGCCACCTGCGCGCGCGGCGCCGAATACTGTCCGCCCGGCAAACAGGTCTTGAACGGCTTCCAGGTGACGCAGACCTTGAGCGTCAAGGTGAAGGACACCGAGAAGGCGGGCGAGCTTCTCGCGGGCGTGGGCGAGAAGGGCGCCTCACAGGTGTCGGGGCTCTCGTTTACCGTCGAGGACGAAGATGAACTTCGTTCGCAGGCGCGCGAAGAGGCCATCGCCGATGCCGAGAGCAAGGCGCGCGAGCTTGCCTCGCAGCTCGGCGTCTCTCTGGTGCGTGTCGTCGGATTTAACGAAGACGGCGGTCGCTATCCGGTCATGTATGCTAAGACCATGGCAATGGACGCGATGGGAGGCGCGGAGATGGCTCCTGCGCCGCAAATTCCGACAGGAGAGAACAAAATCACGAGCAACGTGAGCGTGACGTACGAGATCCGCTAGGGAGGTGGGCAAAAAGGCAAGCGGGCGGGCCGTAGGCCCGCCCGCTTGCGTGCAGGCTCCCTCGTGGTACAATGGACGCACAAGCCCCGCAAGGGGTTTTAAAATTGGCTAAAAATCTATGTCGTTCTCTCAATACATCAAAGATACGCAGGCCGAGCTCCGCCATGTCGCGTGGCCGACCCAGACACAGACCATCCTCTACACGATTTTCGTTGTCCTTTTTTCTGTCGGCATCTCGCTCTACCTCGGCCTTTTCGATTTCCTCTTCACGAGTTCGCTCACGCGCTATATCGAGAACGCGGAGCCAGCCCTTACCGAAGAACCTGTCGACGTGACCCCTGTCTTCTCGACGTCGACCCCGACGAACTAATCACTACCCGATAACCCAGAGTCACTATGAAGCAGACCTACGGAACCGATCGCAAGTGGTACGCAGTACACACCTACAGCGGCTACGAAGACGCCGTCGCGCGCAATCTGAAGCAGCGCGTCGAATCTTTCGGCATGAAGGATTTCATCTTCCAGGTAATCGTGCCTATCGAGAAGAAGGTGAAGATTAAGAACGGTCGCAAGACCGAAGTGAAGGAGAAGATATTCCCGGGCTATGTGCTCGTCGACATGATCGCGACCGATGAGGCATGGAGCGTTGTCCGCAACACGCCGCAGGTGACGGGATTCGTCGGCACGGCAAATCAGGCAGTCCCGCTCGAGCAAGAAGAGGTCGACAAGATACTCAAGCGCGCGGGCGGCACCGAGGTGCGCCATGCCATCGACCTCGCGCTCGACGATGCTGTCATCATCACCGACGGTCCGTTCAAGGATCTCGAGGGCAAGGTGGGCGAGATTGACGAAGAGCGCGGAAAGGTTAAAGTGCTCGTACCTATGTTCGGCCGCGAGACGCCCGTCGAGCTCGAAGCGGATCAGGTACAGAAAATCTAATGTCTATCCTCTAACTACCTATCTCTATGGCAAAAGAAATCACCAAGATCATCAAGCTCCAGATCCCGGCAGGGGCGGCAACCCCCGCGCCGCCGGTGGGTACGGCGCTCGGCCCCGCGGGCATCAACATCGGCGAGTTCGTAAAGCAGTTTAACGACGCAACACGTCCGCAGATGGGCAACATTCTCCCTGTTGTCATCACTGTCTACAAGGATCGCACCTTCAGCTTCATCACCAAGAAGCCACCTGCCTCACGCCTTATCCTGAAGAAGCTCGGCATCGAGAAGGGTTCCACCAAAGCACAGAACAAGGTCACCAAGCTCACTGCCGCGCAGGTAGAGGAGATCGCCAAGGAGAAGATGGAAGACCTCAATTCCGCCGACCTCGAAGGCGCAAAGCGCCTCATCAAGGGCACGGCGCGCAG
>CAZQNX010000013.1:0-10957 GCA_964595025.1 uncultured Candidatus Saccharibacteria bacterium
CGTTGTCTATATCGGCACTAATGAGGAAGACCCGGCGGCCTTTGTAGTGTATGACAGAGCGCGAGAGCGGATCGAAGTAGGCGGTATCTCCACCGTGCGATTTTAGTATCTCGAACTGGTGGGCAAAATAGACTTTGATATCCCGCGGCGTATCCGCGGTGTTCTTGACAAGCACGCGGCGAACGAACACCGCTCGCTCGTTGTAGACGACATCGGTAAACTGCAGCTCGACACGCAGCTGCTCGTGCCGCGCAATAATGGCGCTTGAGAGCGAATCCGTACCACTCCCCGTCTCGATGTGCCATCCTTCGCTTTCGCCGAGCCACGAGAGCGTCCCCTGTACCCACACGCCCACGCGGTGCACATAGTGGCCGCGGACATGATCTTCGTGTCCGACGTGCGGATAGTAGATATCGCGCACGCGCCCGGCAGCGTCGAGCGCGACACAAAGCTCGCCATTAGAAAGGATGACCGCGCGTGCCATACACCCTATTATACGCGGTTCCGTTCACTTCTCTGTGCGCTTATCCACTTGGCAGGATTCAAAACGCGGGAAATACTCGCGGCAGATGGAGCGCGCCGACGAGATCTATCTGCTCGTCTGTCCACATCCTCCTCGCTGGTTCTGGCGTCGGGCTTGCGGCCATGGCGAAGATATTCGCTGCCAAGGTGCTTTCGTGCGGCGTAATGAGCACCCAGTGCGATCCGTAGGTGTGTGTCGAGGCATCACCAGCAACACTGATGTGCACGGACGACAGTCCTTTGTCGCGGGCATACCGAGCGACGACACCCGCGATATCGATGAAGCGATTCGAGACATGCACCGCGAGTATCCCGCGCGGAAGCGCGAGGTGCTGGAGATACACGGCAAAAGCCTCTTCCGTGAGAAGGTGCGTCGGCACCGTGTCGTCACTGAATGCGTCGACGACAAGTATGTCGTACGCTCCTGCCTTACCCGCGCGTAGCTCGCGCTCGAGCAGTAAGCGACCATCGCCGATACGCACCGAAGCACCCGGACAATGCGCAAGGTATGAGAAATGCTCTCGTGCTACGGTTTCCACACGCGGATCTATCTCATAAAAGGTAAATGTGTCTGCGGGACGGCAGTATGCTGCGATATTCCCCGTACCCAACCCGACGACCCCCACTGCGACAGCCTCATCCTTCTTGATCGTCTGCGCAAAGAGAATGGCCCGGCCTACGCCAGTATCGCGTCCGTAGTACGAAATGGGCTCATACGCACGCGCTTCCTCTTCGTACTGGGCGCCATGGATCGTCGTCCCGTGTGTCATGTAGCGCACGCCTTCCCGCTCCCACACCGAGACGATGCCATAGGGTGTCCGCGATTCGTGGATGGATCCGTGCACGTCGGCTGTCACCGCAGAGACACCAACATACACAGCGGCACCGATGATACCTGTGCGCATGGCGACCATCGTCGCGCGCGTCAAGAAATCCGGGAGATGAATACTCACGGCTATGGTTGCAATCACTGCGCTCATGAGGAGGGGAAATTCGAGTGCGCCTGGCACGAGAAGTGGAGCTCCGATGCCGAGTGCGAACGTGCCGAGCGCCCCACCGAGCGCGAGACAGAGGTAGAAAAGCGGAAGTGCCCGCGCGCTCCGCCGCTCGTATACGCGCCTGTGCAAGTACCACGATACGATGAAGAGCATGATCGTGTAGACGAGCAGCTGCCTGCTTGCTGCTGCCGTCGTGAATCCCGGCAGGTATACCGCATAGCTCCCCGCAAGCACGAGGAGAGATAGTGGTGAGAGCCATGCCGACCTCCCTCGCCCCGCAAATGCGAGCACGAACGAGAGGAGATACAGGCCGAGCGGCACCATCCACACGAGTGGGAGCGATGCGATTACCTGGGTCAGCTGTGCGGTGACGGCAACGAGGAGTCCTGCTGCAAGAGCCGCATACCAGACCCACTCTGCTGCGCGCCACCATGAGACAGATTCTCGTGCATGAGATTCCATAGCTTCTTCACCGTCGGCATATCCTGCCGTACGCGCAAGGGCGATGCTCCCGACGATGATAAGGGCGACGATGCCGAGCCACCACATCCTCTGCACAGTGAGAGTGAGCGAGGATTCGATAAAGAATGGGTACGCCCCGAGCGCGACAAACGAGCCTGCGTTCGAAAGCGCATAGAGATGAAAAGGTTCGGCGCGCATCACGCGTGCATACCACACCTGCACGAGCGGCGCCGTCGTTGCAAGCAGTAAAAAGCCGGGGCCGACCGCGCACGAAAGCGCCAGCCACACCTGCACCCAGGATGCCACCGGGAGCGCAGCAAACCACGCGAAGGGCAACGCCCCGAAGCCTAGCAAGAGCGCGCTCACGATCTGCAGCGCCCCGAGCACGCAGATAGTACGCACATGGATGCGCTCACGGCGCGGCGATGTCACGTCTCGTATCACGTAGACATACGCGTAGCCGAGCGCGAGCAGCGTCGTAAAGAAGACGAGTGCCGTCGTCCACACAAAGACGCTCCCGCCGAATGCCGGGAGCAGCTGCTTCCCTATCGCAAACTCTACCGCAAAGAGCGCGAACGACGAGAAGGATACGACAAGCGCCGCGAGGGCAGCAAAGAAGCGGCCGCCTTGAGTGCTCATGCGGTGCGCCCGGGCTCCAAACGCAGACGCAGATCGGATAGTGCGTTCATGTAGGCGATGTAAGCATCGTAGGGCGATTCGTATGGCGAGAAGTAAGCATGTACGTCGCCATCGTTCGACCACTTGGTACACATATAGTAGAAGTGGTCGCTCGTCTGAAGGCGACGCCAATCTTCGAGCAGCTTCGGATCATTCTTGTGCAACACGGCCTCTTCGAGCGCGTACACCTGCTGGATAGCGGCATCCTGCATCGGATTCCCCACCCATGCCGTGAGGTCACGATCGGTATCGGCCCAGGTGACAACGTGCTGCATGTCTATCTCGCCTTTCGGATCGTGAAGCGCGATTACATCGGACGGTGTGCGGAACGCAAGCTCGGGATTCTTGAAGACTTCCTCGGGCAATTGCTCCAAGAAGTGGAAGATACCCGTGTCCTCCCATTGGTGCTCGCCGAAAGTCTCGTAGTCCATAAAGAGATTGATGGTGTCACCCTCGGTCGATCCGAGCCACGCCGCGAATTTTTCTGCGGTGAGCGGCCACTCATTCCACTCGCGCGACGAGAAACGGAACGCGACGTCGTCGGAGAGCTTGTAGTTCTTGAGGAGGAGCCTGATGCGCGAAGTGCCCTGCGGCTGATACAGGTAATTAGGACTGCGCCACCCAAGGATAGGGTCCCATCCCTCGGCGAGGATGCCCGCGTATCCTGCATGATCAGCCCACTGCGCCAAATCGTTGCGATACGAAAGCTCGGTATTGCGGAAGACGCGAGGCCACACACCAAAGAGACGACGGATGAGATCGCGATGTCTCGCTACTTGTCGCTCGAATTCCCCGCGCGAGTAAAAGAACGCGAGCGAGTGATAGTATGTTTCGCCGAGTACCTCGGCTCGCCCCGTCGCGACGATCTGCTTGAAGAGATCAAGTGCTTCGGGTGCATAGCGCTCGAGCTGCTCTAGTGCGAGGCCCGAGAACGAGAAGCTCACATGGAATTCGGGATGGCGCCGCATGAGCTCGAGGAGGAGCTTGGTGGCGGGGATATACGATTTGCGCGCCACCTTCTCGACGATGCGGCGATTGTTCAGATCTGATTCGCTGCGGTCGTCAAAATAGTCAGGGTCGTTCCCTATGTCGAAGACTCGATATTTCTTGACACGGTATGGCTGGTGGACTTGGAAGTAGAAGCAGACCGTGCGCATGCGCACATTATACGCTCTTTTTGAGCACTTTTTGTATGATGTTATCCACTTTCTCTGCTGCCCTGTCCCAGGTGAGCGCCTCGGCTTCCTTTGCCGCATGAGTGGCAAGTGTCTTTCCGAGCCCGGCATATCCGACGACAGCCAGAATCTTGTTTGCCATGTCTTCTACGTCCCAGAAATCGGCTTTGAGCGCATGCGTGACGGCCTCCGATACGCCCGATTGCTTGGAAATGAGGACGGGTGTCCCCAGGCTCATGGCCTCAAGCGTCGTGATGCCGAACGGCTCCGAGATACTCGGCATCACGAAGAGATCGGCAGCCTCATACATCTCGTGTCGCTCCGTCCCACCGACGAATCCGGTAAAGAGCACCTTGTCGGCAACCCCGAGCTGCGCGGCATATTTCATCATCTGCGCTTCCATATCGCCCGAGCCAGAGAGTACGAAAAGAACCTTGCTATTCTTCTCGCGCACGCGCTTGGCGACTCGGAGGAAATAATCCGGACCTTTCTGGAGCGTCACCCGGCCCAAGAAAAGCACGATGGAGAATCCGGAAGCCTTGAGGCGACGCAGACGCGAAAGGGTATTTCCCTTCTGCGGCAATGTCGCTGCATCGATGCCGTTGTGCACGACATGTATCTTCTCGTCGGGTATCCCGTATTCGCGCACGAGCAGATTCTTGGTGAATTCGGAAACAGCGATGATAGCATCGGCTCCTTCCATACCCGCTTTCTCGATAGCGTACACATCCGGGTTGACTCCAACACTGCCACCGCATCGATCAAATTCGGTCGCATGCACATGGACGACAAGCGGCTTCCCCGTCGCCCGCTTCGCTTCGAGCCCGGCCCCAAACGAGAGCCAGTCATGTGCATAGATCACGTCGCAGCGCTCGCGCCGCGCTATCTCGGCACCGGTAGCTCCATAGCGCACGACCTCGCCCATGAGATCCCATCCATAGACTTCTTGTATTTCTACGAGGATGCGTTCGGCAGTCGCGGCACCACCGGTGGTCGCGCCTTTTGTGTACGACCCGCGCCACGAATAGGGCGTCACGCCCGCGTTCACCGCATAAGTGACGATATCTGATACTGCGAGCGCCCCCGCGATCTCGGGCGCATCGGCAAATACGAAGCGCGCCCACGGCGCGCCCACGGGCAATCTTTTTGGCATCACGAAGACGAGTCCGTGTCCGCGCGCAGAGAGCGCGCGCGTGAGTCCGTAGCACGCCACTCCCAAGCCACCGCTGTGATGTGGCGGAAACTCCCATCCAAACATGAGTATGCGGGGCTTCACGACCACCAGTGTATCACGCTGTCTCGCATCAATGTGTCGTGCGCCGCTTCAACAGTGCAAAAAGTCCGATTGCGAGAAATGCGCACACCACGAGCACCGGAGTTGGCGTCGCGGCAAGGCCAGCGGCGGCGTGCTGTGCGCGCGCACGAGGCTCCATGAATGCGAGCGAGGTCGTCTGGATTGGCGCGCCTCCCTGCCCCGGCAATTCGACGAGCGAGGAGATGCGCGCAGGCGCTCCTGCCGCATGCAGGGCGATGCCTGATTGGGTGACCGGCATGCGCGGTGATTGCAAAAATGCGGCATCTGCAACGAGAAACGCGAGTGCGCAGGTGGCAGAAAGCGATGTCGCATACAGCACATGCCGTGCGTGCGACGCGCGAAATTCGCGCAGTGCTGCATACAGGAATGCGAGTGCGAGCAAGGCGGCTCCCGCGCCCAGAGCACCGCGCGCCGTGCTCCAGGGATCTGCAGCTAGGTGTTCTGCGGCAGAGGCGATATCGCGTGGTGCGGGCGCGGACTCTGTTGCGGCGGCAAATGCGTCGGTCGGCGCATGAGGAAGCTCTTGGTGCGATACAGGCACCGCACGAGGCACCGCGGCTTCTGCTTTCTCTTCTTGCGTTTCTACTCGAGCGGTTTCGGATACGCCGAGCACGACGACAGCGCTCTCGCTCGCCGATGGCTCTGGGGCTGGCTCCGCATCAGAGGGGGCGGGCAAGTCGAGTGCGAGCGCAGGCTCTTGGTACACGACCGTCTCCGGCGTCCCAAAGAATTGCACGACGAACGTCGTCGGCTGCCCCTGATAGAATCCTTCGGCAGTCGCGATACCCACCTGCGTGAATCGCCCATCGAGGAGATTCGCGCGATGCGCTGGCGAAGCGAGCCAGGCACGCTGCACGTCGCCGGATTCGCTGAATTGAATCGCCAGATTCTCGCCCGCATGCGCGTAGCGGTAGCCTGCTTCGTGCATCCAATCCCAGGGAGCCTTGCCACTCGCATCGAAGTGGGCGAAATAGCTCTTCTGCGCCATATCGGTGGCCTTGGCTTGCGCGGCCGCGGTGAGGAGTGGGTCTGGCATGAGCGTGCCGAGGCCCTGTGCCGCGCGATCAGCATTCGCCATATCGACGAGCACGGCAGATATGACTGCGGCCGTATGGGTCGCCCCCCCAGCGATGGTGCGCCACAATGGAGTGCCGAAGAGGGTGAGCGTTATCAGGAAGACGCCCGCGACACCTGCCGCGAGCGCTTCGTAGCCGGTATCGCTCGCTTCCGCATGTGCGTGCATACGGGCATGCAAGGCGCGCAAGAGCCGCATCATGCGGATAGTATGACATGCTTTCTTCCATGCAAAAGCCCCGCTTCCGCGGGGCTTTCGTATCAGGGAGACTCGTCCTGCCTAGTTGCCCAGGAGTCCTCCCAAGAACTGCGAGGCGCGCGAGAAGAAGGTCTGTGTCGGCGCAGTCGTTTGTGACTGTGTCGTCGTGGTAGTCTCATCGCTCGTCGTCGGCTGCGTAGGCTGGTTCGTCTGGCTCGGCTGAACAGGGCGCGGGGTCGGGGCCGGAGTGCGCGAACGCGGCGCGGTAGGCGGCGTCGGCTTTCCGACAATCCGCGCACTCACGTTGATCGGATTCCCGCAGTTCAGCTGGTTGATAACTGCACGCGTAGCGCCGAGCACGTTGCCTGTCGGGCTCGTGAGGCCGATCGGGGCAAGAATCTGCGCTGCGTACTTAATCTGGAAGGTCCGTACAGCGGCTTCGGTAAGCGGGCCATACACCCCAGAGATCGGGAGTGTCGTGCCGAGGTTAGCGTTCAGGAATTGCTGGAGCTTGCGAACCTCGGAGACATCGTTGCGTGCACCGCGGCGCAGGTTCTGCGTTATGAGCGCAGAGCAGCCAGTAGTCGGGTTGCCTACGAAACCGGGAACTACGGGCGAAGAAGTTGCGATACCGAGGACCTGACCGCCACTTGTGCCCGGTGCCACGCCGATAGGCGCAAGACCTGCGGTCGGACCGTTGCTCCCACCGCCTCCCCCGCCGCCACCGCCCGAGACAGGTACTGCGGTGATGTTGGCGGTCGTGGTCGCAGTAACCGCGGCCAGCGCGTAGTTGGGCGCGTCTGTACCGATGAGAGAGAAGCCACTTATAGTCACCAGCTTGCCGTTGCCGACGGCGCTGTCGTCGAATGCTGCCGTCGCACCCGTGAGCGCCACGTCATCCGGAGCGATAAGCGTCACTGTCGTGCTGCCGGTTATCGTCGCATTGGTATTGCCGTCGAAGACCTTGTTTGCGATCGTGAACGTCGTGGTTACTGGCTTGACCGTAATGTCCGCACTCGCCATTACCGGAGACGTGGTGCTGTAGTTGTAGATGTCGGCACCAGAGAACGTGAGGAACGCGGTAACCGGCTTGGCTGCCCCCACATTCTTATCGGCGAAGTAGGAAGTCGCCGCGAGAGTCACGTCATCGCCCGCGATGTGATCGCCGGAGAGAGAGACGCTGGCAGTCGTCGTCGCATCGTACACCTTGTTGATGCCCGTTGCGGTGACGGTGAGCGCCTTCTTCGTTATGATGCCGGTCGTGTCGTTCACGAGCGTCACGAGGTAGTTCGCGCCGCCATTACCGTCGGTGATGACGATGGTCGGAGTGAGTGTCTTGCCGGTACCCACGTGCTTGGTGTCGTAGGTCTCTGAGAGAACTGCGCTATCGGTTCCCTGTATCGCGCCTGTCGTGATGAGCGGGAGGGTGCTAGCAGCCGTGGTGGCGTCGTAGACCTTGGTGTTCGTCTGCGCAGTTACCGTAATCGGACGCTGCGTGATATCCGCAGTCGTCGGGACAACACTCGAGACAACGTAGTTGCCTGCGTCACCGCCGCCGAGGACAACTGTCGCGGTTACTGTCTTGCCGGTGCCCACATGCTTGTCAGCAAATGCCGCGGTTATGCTGCCGATCGTCACTACATCGCCGAGCAGCACGCCCGAGAGCGAAGAAGCGAAGACGGTTGCTGCTGTCGTCGCATCGTAGATTTTATTGTTGGCCCCGAACGAAGCCGTGAGGGATGCCGGTGTAATGTTTGCAGTCGGATTTGTTACCGCAAGAACAGAGTAATTACCCGCGTCCGGCCCAGAGAGCGAGACGGCGCCGAGGAATACCGTCTTGCCGTTCCCCACGTTCTTGTCACTGAAGGCGCCGAGCCCAGTGACACCGAAGACATCTCCGAGGAGGCGATCGTCGGTGAAGTGCACGGTCGCGTTGGTGGTCGTGTCGTACACCTTGTTGTCTGCAGTTGCCGTTACCGCGAGTGGTCGCGCAGTGATGTCTGCCGTCGTGGTCGTGGTCGTGTTTGCGAGGGTATAGTTGCCCGCGTCGGTGCCAGAGATGCTGATACCCGTAACGTTTACTGTCTTACCCGCCCCAACGTTCTTGTCGGTAAAGGCTGCGGTACCCGAAACAGTGAGCACATCGCCCAACACGCGGTCATCGAGGAAAGCAACGGTGGCAACAGTCGTGCCATCGTAGACCTTGTTGATGCCGTTTGCCGAAACGGTAAGAGAGCGAGCGGTGATGCTGCCCGTAACGTCGTTTGTCAGTGTAACCAAGTAGTTGTTACCACTGTTGCCGTCGTTGATGGTCGCCGCAGGAATGAGTGTCTTGCCTGTCCCGACTGTTTTCGTCGCATATGACTGAGTCAGCACGGCCAAATCCCCAATCTGAATTGCCCCCGCTGTGATTGTGGGTGTCGTACCAGAGGTGGTGTTACCGTCGTAGACCTTGGTGTTCGTCTGCGCAGTTACCGTAATCGGGCGCTTGCTGATGTCACCAGTAAGTGCAATCGGCTGATTGAGTGTGTAGTTCCCTGCGGCTGGACCGAGGAGTGTAATGCCCGAGACAGAAGCTGGCTTACCTACGCCAGCATGTTTGTCGACAAAGACTGCTGTGGCTCCCGCAAAGTTAGCGGCGACATTTGCCGCATCGACTGGGAGCACGCCCACCAAGACCGGGGCGGTCAGGTTGAGCGTTGCCGTCGTCGTGCCGTCGTACACCTTAGTCGCGATGCCGACACCCGAGAGCGTAATCGGCGCTGCGGTGATAGTACCGACGTTTGCTGCCATAAATGTTACGGCGTAGTTGGCGCCAGCATTGCCATCAGAGACAGCGCCGGCTGGGGTCATGGTCTTTGTCGGACTACCAGCAACATTTGCGTTGTCGTAGGTCTGGGTGAACGAAGCGGTGTCTCCTGGCTGGATGGTTCCCGAAGTAACGGTCGGGAGAACAGGAGAAGACGGGTTGCCGTCGTAGACCTTGGTGGAGGCCGCGGCGGTAACCGTGATCGGCCGGATGCTGATGTTGCCATTTGCACCTACCGCGGTGCTTGCGATCGTGTAGTTCCCCGCATCAGCACCACCGAGCACAAGACCCGATACGGTGTACGACTTTGGGTTGCCGGCGTTCTTGTCGGAGAAGGTGATGGTGCCGGTATTTGTCACCACATCAGCGCCAACGATACCCGAGAGCACAACAGCTGGGGTAACACCAGAGAGGGTCGTACCGCCAAAGTACATGACCCCGAAGCCGCCGGAGGTGTCAGCGGTAAGGGTCTTGGGAGTGATATCGCCAGTAATCGCTGCCGGTACCGTGGTAATCGTGTACTTAGCAGCATCACCTCCCCACACGATACTTACCGCCTTGGCGTTTGCTACGTTCTTGTCGGCGTAGTTTGCGCTTGAAACAGTAACAGCGTCTCCCCCCACAAGCCCGACAAACGAAAACGTGGGCGCAGGAGTAACTGCCTGATTGCCGTCGTAGACCTTTGAGAGCGGGCCGTTGGTTAGGGTTGCGGTGAGTGCCTTCGGCGCGATGGTAAACGACTGCGACACGGTCGGTGCGGCAGAATACGATCCAACCATACCAGGCTGATTCGCATCAACCTGACAGACACCCGGGCCGGTGATGGTAACCGTGCTCCCCGCGACAGTACATATAGAAGCCGCCGAAGGAGTCGAAAATGTTACCGGCAACGCCGAGCTTGCGGTTGCGGTGAGTGCCACAGCCGCATCACCATAGGTCGCGTTTGCAAGCGGGCCAAAGGTGATTGTTTGTGCAAGGCCTTGTGTCGTAAGAGTAAGGACAGAGCCCGGGTACCACGTACCACCCACATTTGACCATGCGGCAAAGTAGTATTGCGTATTCGGATTCACCGTGACGCCGGTCGAGGAGAGCAGCGCCGAGAAGGCAGTCGTCGAACTTATAGCGCCGAAATCAGGGGTCGAAAAGACTCCAGGAGGCAGAACAGGGCTTGCGGTCGAGAAGGACGCGAGCGATGCCCAAAACGAATGCCCTATAGCATCCCCATCGCCATTGATAGCATTCAAGGTCGCATTACTGGTCGTGATGACGTTCGCGGGAACAGTCGTCGGGTTGTTCGCCGCGTAGACGCTCATCGGTATGAGCAGTGCGAACGCGAGGGCGACTGCCTGAACGCGCGGACCGATAATCTTCTTAATCATATGTATACGCTTTCTTGTTAATAACGATTTGATAAGCACAACGAATGACTACGAGACCAAGACGCGAGTACGCGCCCGTGCTAGCCCACACGGTACAGTTACGCGAGCGCAAGTCAACGATAAGAACGAAACACGACACGGCTCTAGCAGACTGTCTAAGAGACAAACAAAAAGACACCGTGTCCGATAGAAAAACCTTGTTTTGAGCCACTAATAGGCAACGAAAAATGCGTGCTGCCTATCTCTTTATGCACAGTTTTCGAGAGAGGAAACGAAATGTGGGCGGGTATACTTTACTCATGTCGCTCAAAAGCCGTATCGCCTCCATCATCGAGGGCGATGTACA
>CAZQNX010000013.1:10967-11974 GCA_964595025.1 uncultured Candidatus Saccharibacteria bacterium
CGACGATCCCGAGACGCTCAAAAAGCATAGCCGCGATACGAGCATCTTTGAGCGCACACCCGAGCTCGTAGTGTCCCCCAAAGACACTGCCGATGTTGCGACTCTGGTGCGCTTCGTTCGCGAAGAGCGCGAGAGCGGTGCCGACATCACCCTCACCGCTCGCTCCGCTGGTACCGACATGACCGGCGGCCCTCTTTCCCACTCGATCGTCGTCTCGTTCACAAAGTACATGAATCACCTCCGCGAGGCGTCGCCTCGCAGAGGCGGCGATGAAGCAACGGCAACGACAGAGCCAGGAGTCTACTACCGTGATTTCGAGAAAGAGGTGCTCGCAAAAACCGACGCCATTCTCCCCTCTTATCCCGCCTCGCGCGGTCTCTGTGCCATGGGCGGTATCGTAAACAACAACTCCGGCGGCGAGCTGACCCTGCGCTATGGCAAGACCGAGCGCTACATACGCAGCCTCGATGTCGTCCTCTCGGATGGCTCTCGCGCGCTCCTGCGACCACTTTCTGTACCCGAGCTCGAGCAGAAGAAGCGTGAACCATCCCTTGAGGCAGCAATCTATCGCAACATCCACAAGCTCATAACAGAGAATCGGGACGAAATAGAACGAGCCCGGCCCACGGTGACTAAAAACTCTGCCGGCTATTCCTTGTGGAACGTTATTGATGAGAAAAAAGGGACCTTCGATCTCACCCAGCTCGTCTGCGGCGCACAGGGTACGCTCGCGCTCACTACCGAGGCTACGCTCGCGCTCGTGGAGCCCAAGAAGCACAAGGCGATGCTTGTTGTCTTCTTATCTGATTTCGACACGCTTCCCGAGATAGTGAAGCGTGTACTCGCCGAAAAACCTGAATCGTTCGAATCCTACGACGACAAGACCTTCTCACTCGCCGTAAAATTTATGCCACAGATGCTCATGCAGATGGGTGTGTGGAATGCGCTCAAGCTAGGAATTTCTTTTATTCCCGAGGTATGGGTGGCACTCCGCGGCGGCGTCCCCA
>CAZQNX010000014.1:0-11973 GCA_964595025.1 uncultured Candidatus Saccharibacteria bacterium
TATGAGTATATTTGTAAGGCATACCGAGTAGTTTAATTTGGACAGAACGAGCCTGATGCTGGTTTAAACGTACTGGCAGATAGTGGTAAAATTAAAGTGGTGCAGGTTCGAGTCCTGCCTCGGTATCGAGTTGGTGGTGCATACGTTAAACCATCGGTGTAGTGTCCTTAAACTACCGTTACCGCCCATAAGGCGGTTCATTAGGGGTACGTGAAGCCCTTTACTTTAAACCCTAATTTATGAAACCAAGGTATCGGCTTTATTGGAGGGGCGACCATTGGACTTGTCACTATCTTTGGAAGGATGGTTTCGTTTCGATGGGTTATCGGTATTTAGACCCGAAACTGCTCTTTGCTTTATTGTTATTTGCTTTTTAATCCCTTTTTACTACCTTAGCCCCTTGTTTAAGCATTTTTTATTTTATGGCAACCCACGGAGGTAAAAGGGCAAACCAAACAGGCAGACCGCCAAAGGTAGAGGAGCAAAAGCTAATCGAAAGCCTTACCCCTATGCACCCCGACGCCTTAGCACAGTTGGGCAAGTCGGTAAAGAATGGCGATTCATGGGCTATTAAGCTATTCATGGAATACTTCTACGGCAAGCCAAAGGAAACGGTAAGGATGACCCACGAACTACCCATAGGCCAGAAATTCAAGATTGGTGACACCGTCATCGAGTTCTGATGTAATCTTTGAGCCATACCCTAAGCAGCTAGAGTTTATCGAGGCTGTCTTTTCGGGCAAATACTCATTTCTTTGCTACGGTGGGGCGATGGGTGGTGGGAAGTCGTTTGTGTCTATGGCTGTGGCTATCCTGCTAGCAAAAGTCTACCCCGGTTCCATTTGGTGCGTGATAAGGGAATCACTCCCTACGCTGAAAAAGACTTCATTGGCTACCTTCATGAAAGTCTGCCCTAAGCAGTTCATTGAATCCTACAACCAGCAGGACCAAACGGTTACTTTCACCAACGGGTCAAAGATGATGTTCATGGCTGAGGACTACGCCAATGACAAGGATTTTGACAGGTTCAAAGGTTTAGAGGTTTCAGGATTCATCCTAGAACAGATAGAAGAACTAAACGAGGGTCTTTTGGATGTGTGTTTTATCAGGGCGGGAAGGCATAAACTCCCAAAGCAACCCCCTCCGCTACTCATTGCCAATGTCAACCCGACTTTGATGTGGCCAAAGGCGAAGATTTACGACGCCTATAATTCTGGAACGCTTCCGAAAGACTGGTATTACCTACCGGCCAAGATTACAGACAATCCGGCTTTATTCGACGATAAGGCCTACATGGACCGATTAGCCAACCTGGATGCCCTGACCCGTAGGAGATTGATAGATGGTGATTGGACCGCTTTTGCTGTGAAATCGCCTTTCCTGTACTCTTTCAGCCTTTCCAAGCATGAGGTAGAGTCATTCACGCCTAATCCACATTTGCCGATTATAGTCTCGTTTGATTTTAACAAGGATCCGATGACGTGTATCGTCGGGCAATCTTCGGACGTGCGCACCCTTTGCGTATTCGATGAAATAAAGATAGCCAACGGGTCAACTCCAGAACTTTGTGATATGCTTGTAGCTAAATACAACAAATGGCTAGGGCAGATTTACGTCACAGGGGACGCTTCCGGCCATTCACGCTCCCCATTAGTCAGAGGTGGGGTAAATCACTACATCATCATAAAAAAGGCTTTAGGGATAAAAGACGGCCAGTTTTGGGTAAGAAACTCAAACCTAAGCCATATAAACTCCCGCGTTCTTTGTAATTCAGTGCTTCAAAACGCTTCCTTTACCATTACTAAAAACTGCAAGGAAACGATAGCCGACTGCGTTTATGCTTCCGTAGACGAGGAAGGGGAATTGATAAAAACAGCCAAAGAAGGTAGACACTTCTTCGACAACGTACGTTATATCATAGATTCTAAGTTCAGCGACTTCATCACAAGGCCAAACAAGTACCAATGAATATAATAGCCTGTGGCCCTACTGGTTCGCTCTGGGACGGTTCAGGGCCGTCGATAGGGGTAAATGACGCTGAAAAATTCGGACGTCCTGTAGGGGCTTTAATCGTGTTAAATTCGGATTTTGAACTTCCGAGATTACAGATCATCAAAAAGACCGTTGCCCCGGCGGGATTTTACTCCCAGCTTAGCTACTGGTCCAGTCAACCTAATTTCAGGTATCTTCCTCCTATGAAGCGGTTTCACGGCAGGGAGAATCTTTGTGACGACTTCAAGTATGTGTATTCCTCCCGAACGTCGCCTTTTGTGGCTATCAGTTTAGCGGCACTTTGGGGGCATAAGGAAATCGTTTTGTATGGGGTGGATTTTGAGAATCATCCTGTAGTAAATGGGGACCGGTTGCACAGAGAAGTAGACGCGTATAAAAGGCTTTGCACCCGTTTGGAGAAAAGGGGAATAATAGTATCTTTGTCCACCTATTACGGAGCGTTGGCTAAATTTTTACCGATTAAATAGTGTTTTGCACCATCACACCCACTAGAGGGGACAGGCCACAATTGCTAGAGTTCTGCAAGCATCAGCTTTCCAGAATGACCGTCAAGCCGGATAAATCCTACTTCATTGACTATGCTCCTAAAGGTCCAGACGTTGACTTAGTGGCTAGAGTTCGGGAGGGGATAAGACAGGCAGAGGCAGACGGCTTTGATAGATGTTTCATAGTGGAGGACGATGATTTTTATCCCGCTGACTATTTTGTTTTGATGCCCGAAGCTGATTTCATTGGTGACGACCACACGATTTACTATCACCTTTATTTCAAGTCATGGCAGGAGTGGGCACATCCACAAAGGGCTAGCCTGTTCACTACCGGATTTAAGATTTCCGCTTTGAAGGATTTCAAATGGATTCCAGACAATGAAAGGTTTCTAGATATTTCCCTTTGGAACTACGGCAAGCATAAGAAGGTATTTTGGCGCAAGTCTGGGGCCATAGGGATAAAGCATGGCATCGGACTTTGTGGAGGCAAGGGGCATATCCAGAGGGGCAAGAATCAGGACCAGGATTTAGAATGGCTAAAGGCTCATGTCGATACAGAAGCGGCACAATTTTACATTGATATTTTAAAAAAACCATGAAACTTCAATACTCAAAAGAGCGGATGCTAGTGAGGTTTAATAAAAACGTCTTCCCAGAACCGAATACCGGATGTTGGTTGTGGGGCGGAGCAACAAACGCAGACGGTTACCCAAATTTTCCATGGAGACCGGGGAACATATCTTTAGGGCATAGATTTTCTTATCTGATTTACAAGGGCGAATTTGACAGGTCATTATTTGTTTGTCATTCTTGTGATAATCCTTCATGTGTAAATCCAGATCATTTATTTCTGGGGACTGTTACTGATAATAACGCAGATAGGGATAGGAAAGGTAGATTCAATCCACTTAATGGATCAAAAAATGGCATGGCAAAACCTGATGAAGAAAAAGTAAGAGAAATTAAGGCCTTAATTGAATTAGGCGTTTCGTTCAGAAAAATTGGCAAAATGTACGGAATTGACCATGCAATTCCTCATCGGATTAAGGATGGTAAGGCATGGAAACATGTTTTTACTCAACGCTAAAGAAATGAAGCGCAACAAACCACTCACACAATCAGAGGTCGAAAACCTAAAAAAAGGAGACTATGCACACCGAAACCCTAACCGTCGTACTCGTCGCTATTCACTTCGTAACCCTCCTAAGCCTGTCAAGTCTGTGGATAATGGGGGTGGCATCACTGTTTCAAGAGGAAATGATCTTGGAACGCCTTGGCCAGTGGCAGGACGAAAACCTACCACTGTGGGTGAACAAACCCTTATGGCGTTGTCCTCCGTGTATGGCTTCTTTTCACGGGTCGGTCATTTACTTGCTGTTCATGGTGGGAGACTATGGGTTATGGTTATGGATACCGTTCATAGTGTGTTTGGCAGGGGTTAACTACATGATCGTTAATAGATGAAGTTGTTAAGCCTCTTGATTCCCACTACCCCAGACAGGGCCGATACTTTCGGCAGGTTGATGGCAGACCTAAACAGACAGTCAACGGAAGACGTGGAAATCTGTACCCTGCTGACCAAAAGATACAAGGAGTTCCCAATACGGGAACATTCGATAGGCTACAAGCGGAATAAGCTATTACAGGACTCCAAGGGTCTTTATGTAGCCTTCATAGACTCTGACGACCGGATAGTTTCAGATTACATTGAATTGCTTTTAGAGGGTATCGACAAGGGGCCGGACTGCTGCTCTTTAAACGGGATAATCACCGAGGACGGAAAGAACCCGCTAAGGTTCCAGCATTCGATAAAGCATAACGCCTATGTCACTTGCCCCGATGCTGAGGAAATCAGATACCTGAGATATCCCAATCACCTTAACTGCATTCGTGCTGACGTGGCAAAGCAATTCCGATTCCCTGAAACCAATCACGGAGAAGATACCGATTTCGCCACACAGATACACCGCTCCAAGATGCTTAGAACGGAGTACGACATACCTGAGATAATCTACTACTACGACTATATTTCCAAGAAATGAGGCGCGCAATATCATATTCCCTTTTCGGCTACAACCGCAAAACACCTGATAACTGTTTTGATTTCGCCTGCTATATGCGAGGGCTTCACATAAACATCCGTTTCAACAGGATCCTTTATCCAGGTTGGACGACGGTGGTAAACGTGGACCATTCGACCTACAATAGCGAGTTCAAGGAGATATTCCAATGGCATGAAGCCAACGGATACCTGAAAGTCAACCTATGCGATGACGGGGAACCGCTTTGTAAGGCCATGCTGTGGAGGATGAAGACGATATTCGACACAAAAAATAATGAGTGGGCGTGGTCCCATGTCATTATGAGGGACTTGGATTCGATAGCCACCTTCCGCGAAGTTCAAATGGTTCAGGAGTGGATAAACGAAGCTAGTAAGGCAATTCATTGTATAACGGATTCAGTGTCTCATAATATCCCCATGATGGGAGGGATGATAGGATTCCAACCGTCGCTATTTTCCAGCCTTACGGGAATACATAACTGGGACCAACTATTAGCTTTTGATAAGTCAATGGACTTCACGGTTAAGGGATCAGATCAGACGTTTTTAAATCGTGCCATCTATCCCAAATGTGCCGGATCAGCAACGGAGCATTTCATCAAGGGCATGGTTCATAATCTCCCAGAGAACAACGGCAGGCATTACGTGGTAAACGAGAATTTGCCCATAGGCGTAGACGAAAGGTTTAAGGACACTAACTTACTCTGTGGTCATGTTGGCGCGGCGGGGTATTATGAGGCTCCTACGATGAAATTCTTGCATTACGATGACCCGTATCGCGGTGACTATATCGCGCTGGAGAAGATGGAGAAATTCAGGAACATATTTTATTGGGGATGATTCACGAGGTAGAACATTGGAGGACGGTAGATGACCAAGGATATACAATGCCTTGGTACACGCGCGGGTGCCTTGCGTGGTTGGATACATTGGATCTTAGAGGCAAGAAAGTATTTGAATACGGGGGTGGGCAGTCTACACTATGGTATCGTCATAGGGGTGCTATGGTTGAGGGTGTTGACAACGTGCAACATTGGGCCGGAATAGCAGAGATAGAATACCAACAGGACCGGACTAAATACCTAAAGGCAATAGAGCAATATACCGACTTTGACATTGTGGCAATAGATGGTGATTTCAGGGATGATTGCTTTCACTATGCATTGAGTCACCTAAAGACAGACGGGGTAATCATCATCGACAACTGGAAGCAGACGAGCGCTGGGTGGCCACGGTGGACTGAAACAGAAAGGCAGATAAAAGATTTGAAAGTAACAGAATACCCCGAACCAGAGCATGGCGACTGGGTGACCATAACAGTAATACGATGAGAAAAATAGTACTTTCAACAAACTGGAATCCTGACTACCTGTACTATACCCCTTTAACTGTTTGGGCGTGGAGAAAGATAGGTTGGGAGCCGGTAGTTTTCTATGACGGTCCACTTAATGCGCTGTTAGCCTATGTTGTGGAGATTAGCGGAATAGGTCCAAACCTTGCCATGATAGAACCACAGGAAGAATACAGGTCTGATACATTAGCACAGGTTTCCAGGTTGTACGGGGCGTGTGTTGCTGATGGGTATCTGATGACGGGAGATATAGACATGATTCCTTTGTCGGACTATTGGAAGCCTGAGAATTACGATGACATCACTATCTGGGGGCATGATTTAACTGGGTTCACCCACTATCCAATTTGTTACATAGGGATGCCTTCAACCCGTTGGCGTGAGGTGATGGGCCTTAGTTCTGACGATTACAACAAGCTAATGAAGCGTGATCTGGACACGTTGGCACAGGCAAAGGATCCCGACTTCTACAAGTACTGGTTTTCCGATCAGGATTTGATAACTGGTAGGATAGACCAAACGGAATTTCCAAAGAGGATGGTTAACAGGGGTCAGCTACCGAACGGCTTTGCAAGGGGTAGGGTAGATCGTGGGTCGTGGACATTGGAACATTCACAGTTCATCGACTGCCACGCTTTGAGGGATATGTATAAGAAATCCGATACCGGAGTTAACAACTTCGCAAAGACCATGAGGCTACTGGAAAAGGTTTGGCCCGATGAGGACTTTAGATGGTTTGTAGAGTACACCAAGAACTTCCAAAAGATGGCCAACAATGGATAAGACGGTTTTTTGCTCCGTAGCTTTCGGGAAGGAATATATCCAGCAGCAGTCTAGGCTAAAGGAGTCTATCAAAGCTATATACCCAAAGGCTAATCTACTGTTTTACACCGATGAACTACCTCCGGGGTCTAAACCGTTCTTGGATTCGCTGTACGGGTTTAAACCACATCTAGCACAGGAGGCAAGGAAGCGAGGATACAAGAAAGTTATTCTCCTAGACCCTGCTATGGTCTTAGTAGGCAAGATCGACGGCTTTGTAAACGTCGCGCCTGTGGTTGCGGCCAAGGATACCTCCGTTTTGTGGAATGTCACAAGTCATAATACGGCAGCATGGTTCAATCTAACTAGGGAGCAGATCAAAGCAAAGGATTGGCACCTAGTAGGGGGGAGTTTCTACTACTTCAATCTCAACGAACAGATAGCCAACGACCTTTTGGATATGTGGACCATTACCGAAAGATTAGGGCTATTCGGTTCCCAGAAGGAAGCCGCTAGTGAGCAGTTACAAGGCCACAGGTACGACGAAACGCTTATGGCTATGTGTATGTACTTCCACGGCATTGAGCCACAGGCACCGGATAAGATAGGTTATTGCATTAGCGAAAATTCAATATGGCAAAAGTACCATTTCAAGTAATAGCAGAGCATTCCGTTGCTTTGTCCCTACTCCCCGAAAAGGCTAACGTCTTAGACCTTGGATGTAGGGGATTCCTATTCACAAAGGCCATGCGTGAATTAGGCCATCACGTCGTTCCTGTGGACATGGACCACCTGAACGAAAGCCAAGCATACTATCAATGTGCTGTTTCTGATTTTAACGGCAAGGTAGGCGTAGTGCGTTGTTCGGATCCTCAGGCTACAAAGATGGGCAACTCTTCCGAAATGGTCCCTTGCTATACCTTACAAAAGCTCACAGATAACTTCATTACTGGTAAGTGGGATTTGATAAAGATTGATATTGAAGGGGCTGAATATGAGGTTATCATGAGTTTGACAGAACCACCGGCGAAGCAGTTGAGCGTAGAATTTCACTGTCATACGGGACAGATAACACAGGTTAAGATGACACAGATGGAGAACAAGCTAAAGAACTTAGGATATAAGTTTGTTTCCCATTCTCAGAGTCAGCAACACGGCGCAGGGTGGAACTATTGGGATTCATTGTTTATTCTATGATCCACGCCTTTAATTTTTGCGGTAGCAGGGACAGGGATTTAGGTGAACTGATGGAGTCCACGCTAAGGAAATACTGTAAGTATCTGGGGTCGTTCACACAGAAAGACATGGACTCCGCAGGATATGGAAACGGGGCAGGATGGGAATCGTCGATGCTTAAACTGGATGCACTAAGAGGGGTAGTGAAGAAAGGGAATGTAAAAGATGACGACTGGGTTTTGTCTGTGGATAGCGATGTGGTTTTTTGCGCCTCTGATGTTTTTGACTACATCAAAACTCTGGAATCGCTGATATTCACAAAGTCTGACATCGTGGGTATTCATCAGGTGGGGGAGTTAGCCAAATGCAAGATGGGTGACCTTCACAACTTCTCAGGGTGTGCTATATTTATCCGTGGGCACATAGCCCGTAACATGGCAGCACTTCCAGAAGAAAGACTACTAGAGGTAAGGCTGGAATTTAAGGAATACGTATTGACAGAGAATGAGGATGTAGTGCTTTCATATCTTGCACAGTCACTAGGGGCTGAACCCAGGCCACTACCTAATCACCTGTTTCATTCCGATGATGGTTTTGCTAAAGACCTTGTAAGCGGTGACCTTAAATCGTTCTATCATTTGAACTATGGGGGTCTTACTACTTTTTTAGATGTCCCCGTTACTGGAAAGTGGGATATTCCTAAAGCGTTGAAGAAAAGAAAGATAGAGATATGATCGTTGGTACGGGAGATATTGCTAAGGTCATCAAAGACCGTGATGGGGCGTTATTCTTTTGCTCTGGGGTGTCCAATTCACAGGAAGAAGATAAGGCGCAATTCAAGCGGGAGAAAGACCTACTCATGGAGCAATCCAAAGACCTGTGCCTGTTCTATTTCGGGACTATTTCGATGTATTCAGTATCGAGTGCGTACACAAGGCACAAATTAAGGATGGAGCAAATCATCAAATCCAACTGGAACCATTACAACATCGTGAGACTTGGAAATATCACATGGGGGACGAATCCGAATACGTTCATAAACTACCTTAAAGCCAAAAAGAAGAAGGGCGAGGATTACGAGTTGAGGGACGAGTACAAGTACGTCATAGACAAAGATCAGTTTCGGCTTATCTGTTCAAGCCTCCCGTTGAAGGGGCAGAATGAGATTAATGTATTTGGGAAAATGGCTAAAGTAAAAGACCTGATATGACAAAAGATGAATTTTTGAAAGACGTGCAGAATTGGGACAACCACCGCCATCTGCTATGGGAGGCTTTAGAGGCCACTACTGGCGACGTGGTAGAAATGGGCATGGGGCAAGGGTCCACGCCTTTCCTTCATCAATACTGCAAAGACGCAGGGCGCAAGCTGTTCAGCTATGACAACAATTTGGAATGGTCCAGTAAGTTTGAAAGCTACGCATGGACGGGCCACGCCATCACCAACCTAGTCGATTGGGACACTGTCAGCGTAAAGCATCCTAATCCTTCGGTCGTTTTGATAGACCACGCACCCGGAGAGCGCAGATATATTGACGTTCAGAGATTCGCTAATACAGCGCAGACCATCGTCATCCATGACAGCGAGCCAGAAGCAACAGGGTATATGATGGACCGTATCTGGGGGCTGTTTAAATACCGCAAAGACCACACAAGCCCAGGGGCATGGGCTACCTATGTTTCAAACTTCATAAAGCTATGATTTCACTCATTCATCCAAGCAGAGGGAGGGCACAGAAAGCCTATGAGACCGCAAAGAAGTGGATTGAATCGGCAGGTGTTCCCGTGGAGTATATTCTAAGCCTAGACGATTCTGATGATGTTGAGGGATACAGACGGGTATTTTCAAGTAACTGGATGCTTGACCCCAATAATGAGAAGGCTCCAAAGAAACTAATCGTGAACCCCAACGACTGCGTAGTCCAAGCTACAAACCACGCGGCCAAAGCCGCCACGGGTGACGTGCTTATCTACCTATCGGATGACTTCGACTGCTTCCCGAATTGGGGTATAAAGATTGAAGAGATATGTGCCAAATACTCAGGGGAGTACATGATTAAGGTGGACGACGGGTTGCAGAAGTTCCACAACCAAGTACTTACGGTTCCCATTATGTCGCGGCCTCTTTACGAGCGACTGGGGTACTTCTTTCACCCTGATTATAAATCCATGTGGGTAGATGTGGACCTGTACTATACTACCGTGAACTACATCAAACTCCATCCCGAAATAACATTCCAGCACAACCACTATTCCAACGGGAAGGCTAAGAAGGACGATACCTATACACGTTCTGATGGATTCTGGGATCAGGGTAAGGCGGTACTAGCACGAAGGAAGGCGCAACGGTTCAGATGAAGCTAGCCGCGATATACAACGCTTGGTCCGATTGTACCGATTTACTCCGTAAGTCAGTAGATAATATTTTGCCAGCAGTGGACAGGGTTATTATCGTTTGGTCACACCGAAGCAACAAGGGCGAGGAAATACCTTTCGACTTCTTGGAACACCGTGACCCAAAGGTACATTTCGTACATCAGGAGCCATTGAGGACACAGGGACCGGCACAGAATGAGACCATGAAGCGAAACGCGGGATTAGATTACGCTAAGTCTAACCTATGCACTCATTTCCTTGTCATGGACTCTGACGAGTTCTACGTTACGGAAGATGTGGAACGGGAAAAGGTCAGAGTATTACAGGAGAACCTAAATGGGTTGGTTTGTGGGCTTAGGGTTTACATCAAAGAACCTACTTTATGGTGTGAGGATCATACGTTAGTACCCTTCATCCAGAAGCTAACGCCGGACGTTAGTATCGGGGCTTTTAAGAATTACCCCTTTGCCTATGAGAAAGGTCAGGCGCATATAGACCCCACGCGGAGGCCGTCACATACCAATCGGATAGGGTGGAGTAATGTGGTAATGCATCATTTTTCGTACCTTCGCCAAAATATAGATTTGAAGATTCGCAACTCTACGGCCAACCTTGAACGGTCGCGGGATGTTATCCAAACAGAACTAAGAGAAGCAAGGCCGGGATATATTTCCCTACTGTATCACAGAGAATTGAAAGAGTGTAAAGACCTATTTAACATCAAAGGGCCGAGGTAACCCCCGGCCCCTGTTAACTTGTTAACCATCCTAAACGGAAGCGCGGAAGCAAAGATATGAAAAAACCTACTAAAACCCAAAAAATAGTTTCGTCCGATGTGATGAACATTTATCACCCCAAGATTTCAAAGGAAATCGAAGAGGCTTTCGAGGCCGGTGGGGTGAAATACTACTGCTTTAAAGCCGATTCAGAGGTCAGGTATGGCCGTTATATCGTTTTACAGGCCTTTTTGCAGGAGTACCATCTAAGGGTAGATTTGGACACGCTCAGGGGTAATATCAAGAAGATTAAGGGGTGGTTAAATCCTCCGGTGAACAAGGACGGGGGTACGCTTCAACTTGGCAAGGCTTTGGAATTGCTTGAAATCATGGAACAGAGGGCCAATATCGCTTTTGAGCCGGATACTGTGTATCGGTTGGCTTCTGTTTTGTACTTCGATGACAGCGAGGTATTGAGCGGTTATGACAAGAAATACAACGAGGAAAAGATTGAAAGGTGGAAGGAAACGGGGGTTGTTGATTTTTTTTTTCACAAACTATTCAGAGAGTCAACTCGCTTGACGGTTACATCCAAAGAAGATTTACTAAACTATTTGCGCCTCGTTCCCGCTCTAACAAAAGGGTGGAATACGATGGAAGGCATCCTCTCGCAGTGATGCAGGATTACCTGGATGGGAGGTATGAAGAGGTTAAAATTCTTGCTAACTTTGACCCTGAAAAGGAGCCTACCTTTTACGAGATGTCTGTCTATCAGTTTTATTTCCATCTCTGGGTGAAATCTAATAATGGCGAAAAAGATCGTTAATGTAGTCTACAAGGTAGATTCTAAGGAGTTAGACGCGGTTAAGAAATCCCTGCAAGCCAATCAGCAGGAGGCCAAGAAGTTTGACGACAATCTCAAGAAGGTAGACAAAAGCGCAAAGGAGGCGGGGAGCAACGCATCGAAGTCATTCCTTGATTTCAAGAACATCATTGCTGGTATTTCATTCGTTGCCATCATCCAGCAGTT
>CAZQNX010000015.1:0-11598 GCA_964595025.1 uncultured Candidatus Saccharibacteria bacterium
TCAAGGCAAACATACGCAAGGTCTTCGTCTATCTCATGTCGAATTCTCTCGACGAGGTCTTCGTCATCGCGGGCGCGCTTATCGCCGGACTCTCGCTCCCGCTCACGGCGCTCCAGATCATCTGGGTAAACATGGTGACGGGCACGCTTCCGGCGCTCGCTTTTGCGTACGATACGCACGCTTCTGGCGGCAATAGGCTCCGCGATCCCATCTTCGACACGACGACACGCTTTCTTGCGCTCGGCATAGGTGCCTTCTCGTCTTTGCTCCTCTTCGCGCTGTATGCCGCACTTTCGTACGGCATCAGCGATAGCGCTGTCGCGCAGTCTCTCTTCTTTGCCTGCTTCTCGACATATATCCTCGCGGTATCGTACTCGTTCGTCCATCTCGAGAAGACGATGCTCCACTATGCGCCCTTCTCTAATTGGCGCTTGAATGCCGCCAACGGAGCCGGGCTCTTTCTCATCGCGGGGACTCTCTATACGCCCCTCGGCCAGACAGTGTTCGAGCTGGTGCCGCCGCCGCTTCCGTACCTTCCCATCGTTGTCGCGTGGTGCGTGGGGAATGTCTTGCTTGTCGAGTGTGCGAAGTGGGCAATGCGCCGCGTGCATCATGCAGAGCTTCGCCCGCCGCG
The DNA here is from genome assembly GCA_964595025.1 of uncultured Candidatus Saccharibacteria bacterium. Lineage (GTDB taxonomy): Bacteria > Patescibacteriota > Minisyncoccia > Phycocordibacterales > UBA2100 > UBA10103. The sequence continues at coordinate 635 of CAZQNX010000015.1, forward strand.
CACTGCCCACGCGTGATATGCTTGTGCCATGACGTATAACGGCTCGTGTCACTGTGGTGCAGTGACCTTTACTCTCGACGCAGATATCGCTGGCGCGATGACGTGCAATTGCTCGCGCTGTCATCGGCTCGGGTGGACTCTCGCGTTCGTTCCCGCGGGGCAGTTCGTGCTACAGACCGGCGCAGACAACCTCACCGAATATCGATTCAACAAGAAGCAGATCGCGCACCTCTTCTGCAAGACCTGCGGCATCGAATCATTCGGTCGCGGGCAGGGACCGGACGGGAGCGAGACTATTGCAGTAAATCTACGCTGTCTCGAGGGGATTGATCTCAAGAATCTCCCGACGACCGAATACGACGGAAAGAACGCGTGATGAGTGGAAACGCACGCCCTCTTTCTTGAGGAGGGCACGCTTTGTCGCCACGCCTCCTCGTGCTGAATAGCCGCCAAGCGACCCATCGCTGCGGATGACGCGGTGACAGGGTACCTGCGGCGCAAGCGGATTCGCGCCGACAGCATTCGCGACAGCGCGTACGGCGCGCGGCGCGCCGATTTGTCTGGCCAATTGAGCATAGGTGAGCACCGATCCGCGCGGTATCGTGCAGAGTGCGTGCCATACGTTCTTCTGAAAAGGTGTTGCGTCGAGCGCCGCAATCTTGGTAGCAAGATTCATGCGCGCAGATTACCACAGCTCTACGAAGCGCATCGGATCTATCGACTCACCGTTGATGCGGACGCTGACGTGCAGATGCGGGCCGATAGCATACCCCGTGTCGCCGCTTGCACCCACGCGCTGACCTTTCTGTACCAGCTGCCCCGGGGCGACGTGTATGCGCGAGAGGTGCATATAATAGGTGAAGAGTCCTTGTCCGTGATCGACGGCCACCGTCTTTCCGTAGGTATCAAGCGAGCGAGCCAAGCGGACGACGCCGCGGTTCATGGCAAAAACAGGAGTCCCGATTGCGGCAGAGAAATCGGTGCCTTTGTGAGCGATCTCGGAGCCCGCTGCGGTGCGCGTGTAGCCGTAGGTATCAGAAACGCTCGCGCGCGAGAGCGGGAGCACGAAGCTGCCTTTCCAGAGCGATCTTGGATGAGACCACAGAGAGGCGAGTACCTTATTATCTGTCGCGAGTGCGGAGACAATTCGTGCTGCGCCCGTCGGTGTGGTTCCGCCGAATGCGAGGGGAATATCCAGTGGCGCGCTCTCTCGTGCGCGCGACGCGACGACGAGCGTGCTGGTGGCGCGCGTTCCATCTGCGAAGGAGGTCACGATAGAGATGTCTCCCGGCGCGTGAGAAAGAGCGACGCCGATGAGCGTGGCGCGATCCCCATCAAAACGGAAGAAGGGGAGGCTGCGTCCCTCTACGGTTATGCTCGCGACGGAAGAAGAGGCAACGAGAACGGCTGGTTCGCCCGGCAGTACGCGTTGGGGGTAGACGTACGCAGAAGCCGCGTGTCCGCTAGAGGGAGCGAGGAGTACGAGTGCAAGCAGCGGCGCAAACCACATCTCCTCACTGTAGCATGCACTAGTGATGGTGATGCGCGGCCTCGCGTGCGGGCGAGGTGCCATCGAGCATGCGCACGGCGATGATCGTGGTAATGGGGACGGCAAGCACCAGACCGATCGAGCCGATGAGGATGCGGATGATCTCTGTCGCGAAGACTTCACTGTTGAGCGTGAAGGAGAGTCCGACGCTCGCCGAATTCGAAACGAGCAGGAGGAGCGGGAGCGATGCGCCGACGTAGGCGATCGCGAGGGTATTCACGAGCGCGCCGATATGTTCGCGCCCGATACGGAGCGCGCGGCGGAAGACGTATGCGCGATCGCGGCTCGTACCCGCGCGGAAGAGTTCCTCGATTGCTATCGCCTGGCCTATGGCGATGTCGTAGAGCACGCCCAAGAGTCCTATCATGATGCCACCGAAGAGGAGCCCGACGAGATCGATCGAGCCGTGCGTGTCGAAGACGAGGTAGACGCTCTCATCGGCCGAGTAGCCGGTGAGGTGTGCTGCAGTGACCGCCCAGTAGGCAAGCGCGCCAGTGGCGAGCACCGTGCCTATCATACCCGCGATGGCCGCGGTCGTCGTCCGCGTGAAGCCGTGAGTGATATAGGATCCGACGACGATGATGAGCGACGCGACGCCTATGGAAACCAGTATCGGCGAGTACCCGCCCAGAATGCCGGGAATGAGCAGCCAGAAGATGAGGACGATGCTTCCGCACAAGCTCGCAAATCCGCGCACACCGGGAAGACCGCCGAACGCGATAACCAGGAAGAGAAATGCGGCCGCGAGCCACCCGAGGACGGGGAGACGATAGGGGTCGGCGATGGCCCACATGTCGATATCGTCGAGACTGTTCGTCGTGTGTCGTGCGTAGAATGTATCGCCCGGCGCAAGCTGGGCGTAGTCGTTCGAGAATGAGACCGTCTGCCCCAAAGCAGGCCCTTCTAGTACGAGTGCGTGGATGTCTTGCACCGAAGTCGTCGCATTTGTCCCGGGAATCTGCGCAGCGCGCGTTTCGCCTGCCGCGACGACACGCGCCTTGTAGAATGCCACCGTATCAAACTCGACCACTCCCTGCGCCGCAAGCGATTGTGGCATCACCGCAAGGAGGAGGATAAAGAGCGTAGACCCGAATCTCATCGCTCCAGTATAGGAGAACGTGCGTATAAGTGCCACAGGAGGGCGATTGCCGGTACGGCAAAGAGGAGGCCGAAAGGAATCACGGCGAGCATCGCGAGGAACATCTCGGGAGCAGTAAACGCACTCTCGATCGTGAGGACGGGGTAGATGAGGAAGGGCATGTGTGCGATCGCCGTACCCCAGATAAGTGCGGCAACCGCGATCGCGTGCAGTACGAACGCCGCAAGCGGATGGCCGCGCTCGCCTGCCACGACCGCGAGCACGATAGCGAAAAGGATGCACAAGAAGGTGGCGAGCGGAACCAATCCTTGCTGTATAAGCGGTGGCGAGAATGAAACAATGAATGCTGCGGCAAGAATGAAGAAGCCGCTCGCGGCAAGGCGGATGCGTCCGAGCCGGTCGGTGTCGGCATGCGCACGGGCAATGTGGACGACGAACGCCGCGGCGAGCATGAGTATCGCGCTTACGACAGAGACCCAGATGGCGAGGAGGAGTGTCGTTGGCGGGAATGAGGGATGCATGCCAGTGAGCGATACATAAAAGATACCTGAAAGCGCGAGCGGCGCGCCGAGGGAACCGAGCGCAAAGAGTCCGCGGAATATCCAGTGTCGCGTATCGGCATAAAAGATGCCGAAGATGCCAAGGACGCGAGTTACAAAGAAAAGGAGTGCCACTCCCGCTTGCGCGTACAGGCCGGCAAGATAGGGGAGAATCTTCGGGAAGAACATGACGAGCCCGACGAGCGAGAAGACGAGGAAGACATTCGTCGATTCCCACGCAGGGCCGAAGTAGCGCTCGATAGCTTCGCGTGAGATGGGTGGCGTGGGGAGTGCGAGAAAGACGGCTGTCCCGAATTCGATAGACGAGAGCACTGCATAGAGCGTGATGAACAAGAGGACGAGAGCGAACGCAAGGAATGGCAAGTGTGGCGCGAGGAGTTCCATCATATTTTAGCGGCCGAGGATGTAGTGGCGTCGCAAGACCCACCAGGTGAATACGAAGAGAATCGCGTATGAGACCGGGAATGTCCACGCGAAGACGAAAATGTCGGGGTTGTCTGTCACGGCCTCACGCGTCTTCATGATGCCTTTGATGATGTAGGGCTGACGGCCGATTTCGGTGAGCATCCACCCCATTTCCACGGCGAGGAAAGCGAGTGGCGAACCGGCAACGATACCCCAGAGGAGGGGACGATTGAACGCGTGCGCTCGCCAGCGCGAGTGGCGCAAGATGAAGAAGGTGAGCGGCACGAGACCGAGATAGACGCCAATCGTAATCATGATGTTCAAGAAGTAATGGATGAAGAGCGGTGGCCAGTCTTCGCGTGGGAAGGCATCAAGCCCGAGCACGGTCGCGCTAGGGCTGTTGAACGTGATGAGTGAGAGCAGAGTCGGGATCGTGAGGCCGTAGCGGAGCTCGGGTGCGGCATCTGGAGTCGCTGCGGGGACGACGTAGCCGCCCCAGAGGAGAGGTTGGTACGGCCCTGTTTGGTAGACCGCCTCGGCCGCAGCGAATTTGATTGGCTGCGTCTGTGCGATGTGTTTTCCCGATTCGTCTCCTGCGATGCCGACCGCCGTCGCGAAGAAGAGTGCAAGCGAGAGGAGGAGCGTGAGTATCTTCTTGTAGTAGGGGAGCTGGGTTTCGGTACCCCTTGCTCGTGCGCGCAGTATGTGCCAGGCAAATATCGCAGCGAGGAGAAAGGTGGCAGTGAGGTAGTAGGCGAGTATCGAGTGCGTCGCTTCGTAGAATGCGGTCGGATTGAACATCGCAACCCACGGTTGGATATCGGTCACGGTGCCGTCGGGAAGGAGCGTGAATCCGCGGGGGTCGTTCATCCAGCCGTTGACCGTCGTGATGAGGAATGCCGAGCCGAAGGAGCCGAGCCAGAGCGGGATGCTGCAGAGCCAATGGATGAATGGCGGGAGACGATCCCAGGAGTAGAGATAGATGCCTAAGAAGACCCCCTCGACGAGGAAGGCGAAGCCTTCGAGCACGAATGGCAGGCCGATGATCGGATTCGCAAACTGCATGAAGTGCGGCCAGAGGAGATTTATCTGGAACGACACGATGGTGCCCGAGACGGCACCCGTGACGAAGAGAGCCGTGACGCCGAAGCCCATTGCGCGAGCGGTGCGGCGGTAGTCGTCGTCTTTGTACCACAAGCCCAAGCCCTCAAAGATCGACATGAGAAGGGGGAGTCCCACGCCAAGAAGCGCGAAGAGGATGTGGAATGCGAGCGTGTCGCCCATGAGCATGCGGGCGGTGGCAAGTGTCGCTTCGGGCATGCCGCTAGTATACCGCGCCGTTGACGTGTTGATGCACAGTCTCTACAATGGTGTGACTTACTCGTAACGCTTCGTCCTCATAACACTATGGACACGCATGCAGCAGCAGGAGCCCTCGAGGGGTTCAAGAAATTCTTATTCCGCGGCAACGTCATCGACCTCGCTGTCGGTATCATGATCGGCGCATCGTTCGGCGCTGTCGTGAACACGCTCGTGAGCGGACTCATCACGCCGCTCATCGCCGCGATAGCCGCGGTGCCGGATTTCTCGGCATTGAGCTTCACGCTCAACGGCAGCAAGTTCATGTACGGCACGTTCATCAACGCGCTCATCTCGTTCATCATTCAGGCTGCTGTCATCTACTTCCTCATCATCGTTCCGATGAGCAAGATGATGGGCACTGCGAACGAAGAGCAGAAGGCGTAGGACTTTGAGACCAACTAAAGAAGACAAGCACGCGGCGCCCCACAGGGGCGCCGCGTGCTGTCCACACCACCCCTAGACGCTCTTCGGCAGTGGGAGTACCCTTGGGGATATAGCAGCTAGTCACCCTGATGCATATGCCCATTGTTTCGATACTTATCGCAGGAGTTGCCGCCGTCTTTATCGGCATGGTTTGGTATAATCCGCGCGTATTCGGGACGGCGTGGATGCGCATGATCAACATGACACCCGAGCAGGCGGAGCGCGGTCAGAAGCGCATGCCGCTCATGGCGTTTCTCGGATTCCTCGCCGCAATGTTCATGGCGTGGGTCTTGAGTGTCGTGCTTCAGGCATTCGGCGCATACGATCTCGCGACCTCGCTCGATGTCGGGTTCTGGATCTGGGCCGGCTTCGTCGCCCCAGTTCTTCTCGGAAGTTTCTTGTGGGAGACAAAACCGTTTGCACTCTTCGCTGTCAACGCTTCGTATTGGCTCGTGACCATCCTCGTGATGAGCGGAATTCTCGTGCATTAGGCACATGCGCGCGGCATTCTTCATGGCGGGCATTGGTCTCGCCCTCGGTCTGTATCTTTTCGCCACGCCACCGCAGTCTCCCGCAGAAAGTGGTTTGCGCCTCACTCTCGGCTCGGCAACGATACGAGCCGACCTTGCGACAACGAGCGCCGCGCGCTCCCAGGGTCTAAGCGGCAGGGCGGGACTTGCGGAAGACGAGGGCCTCCTCTTTGTCTTTGTACGCGATGGCCAATATTCGTTCTGGATGAAGGATATGCGCTTTCCAATCGATATCATCTGGATTGCTGCCGATAAGCGCATCGTCGAGGTGGCATCCGAGGTGGCTCCCGAGACATATCCGCACTCCTTTACGTCGCGGGAACTAGCCCGCTTCGTTCTCGAGGTTCCCGCCGGGTTTGCAGCCGCTCACGGCATTACTGTAGGGTCGTATGCCCGGGGGATTCCGAGTGGACTTGCGGCGGAGTGAATACCGTGTCATCGCGTGATGCAGTCTTTGTCTTGAAAATGGCTCTAAGATTCGTCTTTGTACACTTATCAACAGGATGCCTTCCGGGGCGAAAACTCCCTGGGCGATAAGATTCTGGTATTAGAAACAGTAGCAAATGCGCATGACAAAACTCGCCACGAAAGCAGACGAGGGTGTGAAATCGGCCCCGCACACGCACGACAGTGCTGCTATCCGTGTTTACAAGAAGTATCTGCCGCAGATCCAGAAGCGCGATGGTCGCATTGTCGCTTTCGAGTTTGACAAGATCGTGAGTGCCATACACAAGGCCATGACCGCTTCGGGCGAGGGTTCGCACGACGAGGCGGAAGTCGTCGCACACAAGGTCGCGGGCGAGATGATGCGCATCGCAAAGACCTACAAGAACTTCATGCCGACCGTCGAGGGCTGCCAAGACGAAGTCGAGCGCCAGCTGATGCTAAGCGACTATGTCGCGACGGCCAAAGCCTACATCTTGTATCGTGCCAACCGCGCCGAACAGCGCAAGGAGCAAGGCGAGGTACCCGAGCATGTGAAGAAGCTCGCCGCCGAGAGCGCGCAGTACTTCAAGGACAATCCGCTCGGTGAGTTCGTGTACTTGCGCACCTATGCGCGCTGGATAGAGAGTGAGCAGCGCCGCGAGACATGGGTCGAGACCGTCGATCGCTATGTCAGCTTCATGCGCGAGAATTTGGGCGACAAGCTCGCCGAAAAGGAATACGCCGAAGTGCGCGAGGCCATCCTCAAGCAAGAAGTCATGCCGAGCATGCGCGCCATGCAGTTTGCGGGTGCACCAGCACGCAAGTGCAACACCTGTTTCTACAACTGCACCTTCACCGCCCCCACCAAGCTCGATGATTTCGCCGAAATCATGTATCTCTCGATGCAGGGATGCCCAGCAGCTTCCGCAGATCGAGAAGCAGACCGGCGAGAAGCTCGCCGCGCACGTCGTTGCGGACACGAAGGAGGGGTGGTGCGATTCGCTCACACTCGGCCTCAAGACATGGTACGCCGGCAAGGATATCGAGTTTGATTTCTCTCACATCCGCCCAGCGGGAAGCCGCTTGCGCACGATGGGCGGCAAAGCATCAGGCCCCGAGCCGCTGCGCAGCCTCCTCGGCTTCGCCCGCGAGCGCATCTTGCGCCGCCAGGGCCGCCGCCTGCGCAACATCGATGCGCACGATATCATCTGCAAGATCGGCGAGTGCGTTGTGGCTGGCGGCGTGCGTCGCACCGCAATGATCAGTCTTTCCGATCTCGACGACGTCGAATTGCGCGATGCGAAGAAAGGCCAATTCTATCTCACCGATCCGTATCGTTCTGTCGCGAACAACTCGGCTGTCTATGAGCAGAAGCCCAACAACACCGAACTCATGGAAGAGTGGGTGGCGCTCATGAAGAGCGGTTCGGGCGAGCGCGGCATCTTCAATCGCGGCTCGCTCGAGAAGACAATGCCGAAGCGTCGCGCCGATTTCCTCAAGAAGAAGTACAAGGGCAAGCACGCTGGCTACATGGGCCAGATCGGTACCAATCCGTGCGCCGAGATCATCCTGCAGAGCAAGCAATTTTGCAATCTCTCCGAAGTGATCGCTCGCGCCAAGGACGACGAGAAGACACTCTTGCGCAAGGCGCGTCTCGCATCGCTCCTCGGCACCTACCAATCGACGCTCACCAAGTTCAACTACATCTCGAAGGAGTGGACGGAAAACTGCGAGGCCGAACGTCTCCTCGGCGTTTCGATTACCGGCCAGTGGGATTGTCCGGCTGTGCGCAACGAGAGCACGCTCCAAAAAATGCGCGATATGACCGTGAAGACGAACGCGCAGTATGCCAAGCGATTCGGCGTGCAGCCGTCGACGTCGGTGACAGCCGTCAAGCCTTCGGGTACCGTGTCGCAGACATTCGACTGCTCATCGGGTTTGCATCCGCGTCACTCGCAGTACTACATCCGCCGCGTGCGCATCAGTGCGACTGATTCGCTCTACAAGCTCATGCGTGATCAGGGCGTGCCGCATCATCCCGAGGTGGGCCAGGCAGCGGGGGAGGCAAATACCTACGTCTTGGAATTCCCGGTCAAGGCACCGAACGGCAGCGTCTTCAAGAACGACCTTACTGCACTCCAGCAGCTCGAATACTGGAAGATGGTCAAGCTCAATTACACGGAGCATAATCCGTCGGCGACCGTCTCTGTCGGCGACGACGAATGGATCGGCGTTGTCGCGTGGGTCGAGAAGAATTGGGATATCATCGGCGGTCTCTCGTTCCTCCCGCGCGAGAATCATGTGTATCGTCTGGCTCCGTACGAGACGATCGACAAGAAAACCTACGAGCGCCTCGCAGCCAACATGCCGAAGATAGACTACTCGAAGCTCATCCTCTACGAGCGAACCGACGAGACCGATCAGAAGAAGGAGCTCGCGTGTGCAGGGGGAACGTGCGAAGTGTTGTAGCGATGGGGCGTGTAGCAAAAAGCGGCCACCTTCCAATGGGGGAGGTGACCGCTGCCTGTCTTGTGTCAGATAATGATCCGACAAAAGACATTTTCTATCAATTCTTGTATGCGCACCGAGTTTCGGACGATGTGTCCGAGTCGGTCCCTCAGTGGCCTATTTGCTTTTGTTGGCCTTTCGTCCTTCGTCTTGAACAAAAGCATGGCCGCACGCAGATTCAATTTTTCCTCCTCGCTTAATAGGCGGGAGCAATTTTTTTTCAAGTTGGTACTGTGCTCCAGGTGTATGACCGAGAGCAGGCGTGCCTGCTCCGTGAGCACCTCTCGTGTTTCTGCGAGGAGAGGATCCAACTTAACAGGAGAACTGGCCTGTGCTCCCACATGATGAATGCAGCCGACGAGGATTGCGCAGAGAATCGTTCGGGACATGGCACCCTCCTTTCTTGTGCTCGGTACCTACTTTCATTTCTAATATATCGACAGAAAAATGCAAGCAGAAGTAAAAACCACCCTTTCGGGTGGTTTTTACGATGCCGATAAGCCGGGTTCTGTCTTGCCTGCGGAGCAGGCGGGGCAATTATATATCTGGGACAACTCTTGCGAGCTACCTCAAGCGGCTCTCTCATCTCAACACGTGGTAGAGACGAGCACGGCCTTGCACGCGGGTAGGAATTTTGCCGTTGCATTCTCTGTGTTTCCACAAAGATTCACCCCGAAGGGTGCCTTTGTCTCTCGACGCAGGCGTCACTGTTCGCATCCCTGTCTTACGACGATGGGTGTTACCCACTACCGTGCTACTCCTTGCGGAGTGCGTGCCCGGACTTTCCTCTGCTTCTTGCGAAGCAGCAATCACCTAGCACTATGCAAATAGTACGATATATATGTATTTTGTCTAGATCACTCGGCTGTTTATGCTAGAATCACCCCATGATACGGCGGTTTTTCGGGTACCTTTCGCAGGAAGTCCGGGGTCTGCATGCTGCCGCCTATATCCTCGCTGGCTCGGCGCTTCTGTCGTCACTCCTTGCACTTGCGCGTGATCGTCTGCTCGCGCACCAGTTTGGCGCGGGGACGACGCTCGATATCTACTACGCTGCGTTCCGTGTGCCGGATCTCATCTTTGTGGCGCTCGGTGCGCTCGTGTCGGTCTATGTACTTATCCCCGAGCTCGCCCGACGTGGCGGAGGAGAGCAGCAGAGGTACCTCGACACCATTCTCGTCGGATTCTCCCTTGTGGCGATGGGTATTGCGCTTATCACCGCAATTCTCGCGCCATTCGTATTGGCGAAACTATTCCCCGCGCTCATGCGATTGCACGGTGACGAACTCGTATCCCTTACACGCATACTTCTCGCGCAGCCGGTGCTGCTCGGCATATCGAATGTCCTCGCTGCAGTCACACAGTCGCGCGGGCGCTACACGCTCTATGCGATGTCGCCGCTCCTCTACAATCTCGGCATCATCGGCGGGGTCTTCTTCTTATACCCGGAGTGGGGGATGATGGGACTCGGACTCGGCGTCGTTGCAGGAGCATTCTTGCATGCTGCGATACAGCTGCCGAGTATCTGGCGCGATGGCTTCGTGCGCCATGTGCCGCACCTGTGGGACATGCGCTCCCTGTTCTCGACCGCCTCGCTCTCGCTCCCGCGTGCGCTCACGCTCTCGATGAGCCAGCTCGGCTTCTTGCAGCTCTTGGGGCTCGCAAGCGTGCTCGCACCGGGCTCGATTGCCGTCTTCATGTTTGCCTATAATCTTCAGGCGGTGCCGCTTGCCATCGTAGGCGCGAGCTATTCTGTCGCGGCATTTCCGACACTCGCCGCCGCGCTCTCGAACGGCGATCGTGAGCAATTTCTTGATTCGGTCGCACTCGCCGCGCGCTATGTGTTCTTCTGGTCGATGCCGATCATCGCGCTCGTAATCATCCTACGCGCGTATATCGTGCGCGTCGTCCTCGGCACGGGTGCTTTCGACTGGACCGACACGCGCCTCACCGCCGCAGTCTTCGCGCTCTTCGCGCTCTCGCTCGTCGCACAGGGCCTCGTCCTCCTCCTCGTGCGTGCATATTACGCTGCAGGGAAGACACTCGTCCCCTTCGTTGTGGCGGCGGGAAGCGCGCTCGGGATGGTCTTGATCGCACTCCAT
>CAZQNX010000016.1:0-11273 GCA_964595025.1 uncultured Candidatus Saccharibacteria bacterium
CTCCCCGAGGTGACTTCGATATTCCACGTCACCGCCGAGAAGGTGAACACGTCGCGCGAGCTCAAGAAGAGTTATGCGAAGCAGGCGCCAGCGCCTGTCGAGATGGCGCACGACGGCATCACGATAGGCATCAATCACTACGGTGCGACCGAGACCGCCGTGAAATTCGGCGCCATGGATCGCCTTCGCCACTGCTATGTGATAGGGCAGACAGGTACTGGAAAGACCGGCCTCATCAAGAACATGATTCTGCAGGACATCCAGAATGGCGAGGGTGTCGCATTCATCGATCCGCATGGCAACGACATCGAAGATGTGCTCGCCTTCGTCCCGCCCGAGCGCATGCAGGATGTGATCTACTTCGATCCCGCATACACGCCGTATCCGATGGCGCTCAATATGCTCGAGTACGATCGCACGCGGCCCGAGATGAAGACGTTCGTCGTCGATCAGGTGTACGACATCTTCCGCAAGCTCTACGCCGACGTGCCCGAGGCGTTCGGTCCGATGTTTGAGCAGTACTATCGCAACGCGACGATGCTCGTCGTCGAGGATCCCGATTCCGGCTCGACCTTCCTCGAGATTCCACGCGTCTTTGCCGACAGCAAGTTCCGCAACATGAAGCTCGATCGCTGCAAGAATCCGGTCATTGTGCAGTTCTGGCGCAAGATTGCCGAGCAAGCAGGGGGAGAGGCGAGCCTCGAGAACGTCGTGCCGTACATCACCTCCAAGTTCGACGTCTTCCTCGCGAACGACATCATGCGCCCCATCGTCGCGCAGGAGCATTCGGCGTTCGACTTCCGCGAGATCATGGACGGCAAGAAGATCTTCCTCGCGAATCTCTCCAAGGGCCGTCTCGGCGACAGGAATGCGTCGCTCCTCGGTCTCGTGCTCGTATCCAAGTTCCTTGCGGCCGCGTTCTCCCGCGTCGATACGCGGGGTGCCTTGCCGCCGTTCTATCTGTATATCGACGAGTTCCAAAATTTCGCCACGCCCGCGATATCGACCATCCTCTCGGAGGCGCGTAAGTACAAGCTTTCGCTCACGGTCGCGCACCAATTTATCGAGCAGCTCGAAGAGGAGATCCGCGATGCCGTCGTGGGGAACGTCGGGACGAAGATAGCGATGCGTATCGGCACGACCGACGCCGAGTTCCTTGAAAAGCAATTTGCGCCCGTATTTACCGCGCGCGATTTGCAGAATCTTCCGAATCGTCACGGCGTTATCGCCATGCTCGCAAATAATATTCCTGCGCGCCCATTCACCATCGAGACGGTCACGCTCCCGACCATCGATTACAGCCGCGTCGATATGCTCAAGGAGCTCTCGTATCGCACCTACGGCCGCCCGCGCGAAGAAATAGAAGCCGAGATACGCCAGAAGTATGCGCCCGAGCCGCCGCGTGCAGCCGCGCCGAATCCGTTCGAGCAGTATTTGTAATCCAAATCTCACAAAGGCGGGGTGTCATGTTCCGCGACGGAGAGCTGTTTGAGCGCAGCGAGTTCTCGGAGTCGTGGGGCATGGCACCTCGCCTTTGGATACCTCAATACAGGTGCATCAGCCCTCAATTCATGCTATCGTGCCTGCACTACAGGCTAATCGTTCTCGATCATGCATCCCAAGAAAGAACAGTCGTTCGTCATCATCAAGCCCGACGGCGTCCAGCGCTCGCTCGTCGGTGAGATTATCGGCCGCTTCGAGCGCACTGGTCTCAAGCTCGTCTCGCTCAAGCTCGCGCTTGCCGACGAGAAGAAGCTCTGGGAGCACTACGGCAAGGACGACGCGTGGTTCCTCAAGAAGGGGACGAAGATCGCCGAGGACAAGAAGGCCGCGGGCCTTCCGGCCGACAAGGAGCCGATGGAGTACGGCAAGGACATCATCCGCCAACTCGTGAAGTTCATGACCGCCGGCCCGGTCGTCATGATGGTGTGGGAAGGCAATCAGGCTGTCGCCGTCGTCAAGAAACTCGTCGGCGAGACCGAGCCGTCTAGCTCCGACGTGGGCACCATCCGCGGAGACCTCACGATCGACTCGTATGCGATCGCGGCAGTAGACGACCGCGCCGTTCGCAATCTCATCCACTGTTCAGATTCACCCGAGGAGGCCAAGCGCGAAATCGCGCTCTGGATCCCAGCTTCGGATCTCCTTGCATACCGCCACAACGCCGAAGAAATACTCTACGACGTGAATCTGGATGGAATTCTGGAATAATCATGCTTCCGAAAGGGGGGTCCGCGAGCGGACCCCCCTTTCCGTATCTGAAGGAGGGTGTAGAATGAATTCAGCGGTTGGTACAAAAAACCTGCTTGGGAATTTCAGGGAGGCCTAATCGTCCGAAGCATTGCGCTTCTGTACTGCGGTCACCCACCTAGCTTCAATGCCAGGCTTTTCCCGTGCCACCGCTTGCAAGTACCCGCCACATGAGGCGGGTTTTTGCATGGAGCAGTGTACAATGAGCCATCATGACTGCACGCATCACGTTTCATGGGGGTGCTGGGAGCGTGACGGGCGCGAATTTCTTGTTGGACACGGGGGCGCAGAAATTCCTCGTCGATTGCGGGACCCACGAGCGCGAGAATATCTGTGACCCACGCAATCACGATCCGTTCCCATACGATGTCGCGAGTATCGATGCGCTCTTCGTGACCCACGCGCATCAGGACCACATCGGGCGCATTCCGAAACTCATGCGCGAGGGATTCCGCGGCGCCATCTATTCCACGCCGGAGACGAAAGAACTCTCCGATATCATGTTTCGCGATGCGCTTTCGATCATGGAGCGCGATGCCGAGATGAGCGGCTGCGGTATTTTGTACGAAGAGAAAGATGTCGATGCCGCGCTCGCCCGTTGGCACACACATGCCTATCGCGCGCCGTTTCAGGCGGGCGATACGAGCGTCGAGTTTCTCGACGCGGGCCACATTCTCGGCAGCGCGATGGTGAAACTCTCGCGCGCCGACCGCACGATTATATTCACTGGCGACCTAGGCAACTCGCCCGAGCCGCTTTTGAACGACACCGAATCGCCCGCAGGTGCACATTATCTCGTGATGGAAAGTGTGTACGGTGACCGTGCTCATGAGGGCAGGGAGGAGCGGCGCGACGTGTTGCGTGCTGCCATAGAAGACGCACGCACGCGCGGCGGCACCTTGCTCGTCCCCTCATTCTCGCTCGAGCGGACGCAGATACTCCTTTTTGAGATTCATCAGATGATTGTCGAGGGCGTGATGGAGCCGATACCGATGTATCTCGACGCGCCGCTCGCCGAACGCGTCTCCGATGTGTATCGTCGCCACACGGAAAGCCTGAATCCGGCTGCGCGCGCCGCCTTTGAGCGCGGCGACGCGCTCTCATTTCCGCACCTCACCGAGATCCACACGGCAAACGAATCGCGGCACATCCATCGCAAGCCCGACCCGAAAGTCATCATCGCGGGCGCAGGCATGAGCAACGGCGGGCGTATCCGCGCGCACGAGAAGGCGTATCTGCCAGACCCAAACGCATCTGTCCTCTTCACGGGCTATCAAGCACCGGGCTCGCTCGGGCGGCGCATCCAAGAGGGTGCAAAGCATGCCGATATAGATGGAGAGCGCGTCGCCGTGCGCGCACGCATCTCGTCTCTCACCGGGTACTCGGGCCACAAAGACAGAGACGGCCTCATTGATTTCGCAGCGGGTGCAGAGAAGACGCTTGAGCGCGTATTCGTCGCGATGGGGGAGACGGGCGCGAGCCTCTTTCTTGCGCAGCGTATCCGCGATTTCCTGGGGCTTGATGCGCGCGTACCCACAGCAGGCGAGACTGTGGAGATCGCGTGGTAGTGCATCGTGTATACTGATACGACAATGGTCCGCATTACGAATCCCAATCACACTGCAGTGCCGCGTAATTTCTGCCGCCTGCCGCAAAGCTATGGCGTCGTAAAGATCGGCGTGTCCGGCGCAGCCGACACCGGCGCGTATGGCCTCTCTGCGTACGAGAAAGCGAAAGAGATCGGCCGCGAGATCGCACGACAGGGTGCCATCATTACGACAGGCGCCACGACGGGCTTCCCGCTCTACGCGGCGATGGGCGCCAAGGACGAGTGCGGATTCTCCGTCGGCCTCTCTCCCGCGGCGAGCGAGAAAGAGCATATCGAGACGTACAAGCTCCCCATCGAATACCAAGATGTCATCATCTATACGGGGTTCGGTTATGCCGGACGCGATCTCCTCTTCGTCCGCTCTTCCGATGCGATGATTATCGGTCCGGGCCGTGTCGGTACCTACAACGAGTTTTCCGTCGCGTTCGAAGATAGGCGCCCCATCGGTATTCTTGAGGACACGCACTGGGAGACAGACGAGATTTTGAGAGAGATCGTGACTACGTCGCATCGCCCGCACGATCATGTCTTTTTCGAATCGGATCCGAAAGTGCTCGTCGAAAAGCTCATCGCGATGGCGACCAAGCAGAAAGAGCAGCTCAATCTCGTGTACAACAATCACGACGGCTGGGGCGGGACAGGGAAGGGCGACGAAGTGCTCCTGTAGCACACTCATTCGTGGAGAAAACAAAAGACCGGCGCAAGCCGGTCTTTTGAATAAGAGGCAGGAAAATCTACTTCACGCTCTCAACGACGCGAGCGAAGACGTCGGCGTGATCCTTGGCGAGCGCAGCCAAGACTTTGCGGTCGAGTGCGACACCGGCCTTCTTCATGGTGTCGATGAGCCGAGAGTAGGAAAGACCGAGCGGGCGCACGGCTGCATTGATGCGAAGCGTGAAGAGATTGCGGAACTCACGCTTCTTTGCCCGGCGATGGCGGAAGGCGTGCACGCCGGCTTTCTTGATGGCCACCTTGGCAATGCGTTCCTTGCTCTTGCGATCGAAGCGATAGCCTTTCACCGCCTTCAGGATGTACCGGCGGTGCTTGCTCTTCATCGTTCCTCGTTTGACGCGTGCCATAAGGGTTAGAGATTAGGGACTTAGGATAGAGAGAGACTAGGCAAGGAATCGGGACCTCGCGACCGCGTTGAGCTTGAGCGTCGCATAGCGGCGGCGGCGCTGGCGGGTGGAGCCGTTCGCGCGGGCGTTGAAGTGGTTGTGGCCCGGTGTGCGGGCGAGAATCTTGCCGCGCTTTGTCACTTTCAGGCGCTTCGTGTACGACTTGTTCGTCTTCATACGGTAGCACGCACTATACACCAGGCCATGCAAAAAAGCCAGTACTGGGGCCGCGCCCTAGACGGCGGTGCTAGAGACAGGGGGAGGGGCGACTTTAGGCTTCTTGCTCGGGTCGCGCTCTATCGTCACAGCCAGGCCCTTGGGCCCCTTCTTTATCTCCTCGGCGATCTTGAACCCCTCGGGGATGACAGCCAAGAAGCGCTCCAAGCGCTCCTTGAGGAACTCGAATTCCATATATTTATAGCGCCCCCAGAGGAAAAGATCGATGCGTACGCGGTGGCCCTCTTTGAGCCAGCTCGCTATCTTGCCTGCTTTGATACCCATGTCGTGCTCCGAAGTCCCGATCTTTACCTGGGCCTCCTTGGTTTCAGTGACTTTTGCACGCGATTTCACCTCTTTGTCTTTCTTGTTCTGTTCGTACTTGAACTTGCCGTAGTCGGTAATCTTGCAGACGGGCGGTTGGGCATTGGGCGAGACCTCGATGAGGTCAAATCCGAGCTCCTGGGCTTTCTTGAGCGCATCATGCGTCGCCATGATGCCGAAATTCTCGCCCTCGGGTCCAAGAACGCGCACCTCGGGTACGCGAATGCCCTCGTTCATGCGCACGCGCTCCTTCTCTGCTTGTGTTGTGTATTTCGTGAAGCCCATTTGTAGGGGGAACTATAGCACGCGGGTCATGACGGGGCTACTCCCCCTGTTCTTCATCGGAGTAGAGGGCACGCACATGGCCAAATGGCTGAAGCTTGGCAAGGATGGCGACGAGCGTCTGGCGCAGTGTCTCGAGCGTGCGAGCCACGAGTGTCGTGTTTTGCGGCGGCGTGTACATTCCCCCCGTGTCCGAGTAACGGAGGTCCTGGGAGGTGAATGTTTGGATGTTCGGCGTGAGGGCGTAGCTTGATGTGCTAGCGGGGGTGGGAATCGGAGCAATTGTCACGCTGGGTATGGTGCCAATATTCTGTGTCGTATCTGTGTTGAGGGAAAGAGGAGTTCCTGTCGCTGTTTGGGTTGGGGTCGTCGGGCGAGCGAGGGTGTTCAGCAGCGCAAGAGGGTCTTGTTGGGGTTGTTCTCGTCGTGGCGTATCAATGATGTTTGAGACGGGTGTCGCCTGGATGATGCCCGATTGTTGGTATGCAGGCACGGCAATCGTTGCCGGAATCGTACCTCCGCTGCTTCCGCTCGATCCGCTGCTTGCGGGCACGGCAGTGTATCCTGGCTGCGTTATCGAAGCGGGCTGCGCTGCTGTGGGTATGGAGCCGCCTGTCGGTGTGGCGCCCGTTGCGGGGGCTGCCGTAAATGCCGGGGCTTGGGTGCTCGCGGGTTGCTGTCCACCGCCGAGATATTGGCGAAGTGCGTCGGTGAGCCCGGAGGTCGGGGTTTGCACGGGGCCTTGTGCGGTTTCTTGCGCTTGACTGGGGTCGAATTTTCCTCCGGCATCACACATTTTGGTGATGCCGTATTTGTTGCAGTCTTCGGTGCGACTTCCGATACCGGCCGCAGTCATGTGCGGCCTGTCTTCGGAGCCGTTGTACATGGGGCGGGCGAAACAGACACCAAATTGCTTGTTCGCGATAGCAAAATCCCGCATGCGATCATAGCTTGATTGGCTGCGAGACGCTGGATGCACGTCGATGGCGAGCCCTCGCGTGTGATTCGATGTGGGCGAGGTGCTTACCCGCTGCTGATCGGCCTGCGAACGCCATGCCGATGTGATCGTCATCTGTTCG
The DNA here is from genome assembly GCA_964595025.1 of uncultured Candidatus Saccharibacteria bacterium. Lineage (GTDB taxonomy): Bacteria > Patescibacteriota > Minisyncoccia > Phycocordibacterales > UBA2100 > UBA10103. The sequence continues at coordinate 6,879 of CAZQNX010000016.1, forward strand.
CCATACTTTTGCGTGTATGCCTTGAGAAACTCGGCAGCGCATGTGGCGAACGTGCTGTTCAGTTTGTTGATGTGTTCTTGGTCTGCGGTATTTACTTTTGTCGATATCGAATGGAGGTATCGTTTCGCTTCACCTGCCGCGTCGGTGATACCGGCTTGCTGGTCGACAGAGCATACGGGGTCACCGACCTTCACGCCGTTTACTGCCTGGGCTGATGTTGCAGGGATGCTCTCGGCACCATCCGAGCAGCGAATCGCGAAAGCCGAGGTTGGCATGAGTACTAGCCCAAACGCGGCGAAAAGCAGAGGGTAACGCATAGGTCTCATTGTACCCGATTCCCGCACGCCCCTGCTGCCCACAATCCACGGCCAGCCGCCTGCGCCTCGCGCTGCGCGGCCCGGAACTCACGCTGATACTTGTAGGGGAGATCGTAAGTGTATTCGTAGGCGTAACCCGCTTCTATCATATGCAGATTCAGATTCGTCGTGCTCGCGAATACATACGCAAGCAGTCGCCCGTACCGATCGTAGGTGTCTTGCGAAGGGTCTGTCTCGAGCGCTACCATCTGACCAGTTGCCATGCGTGCGAGCTCCGCCGACGCTTCTTTCCCGAAGCATTGCACGGGCCTGTTCGGATCGACCGACTCGGGTGCATTGATGCCGATGAGTCGCACGCGGACCCTCTCGCCATCCTTCATCACATCGAGCGTATCGCCGTCGACCACCTTCACGACAGGGTAGGGGCCCGTGACCGGAGTGGCTCCGGGGGCGGGTGCTGTCCCCGCGTAGGTGGCGGCCAGAACGAGCGCAAGAGCGAAGAGTGCCGCGAGCGCGCGCCTGTCTTTCCGTCTCATCACATTACCATACCATCGCGACCCACGTATCCGAAGAGAGGGTCTCGTCTTTCGCGAGCCCGAGCTTCTCGCAGAGCCTGATGCTCCCCGCATTCCCGCCATTGATACCTGCCCAGATCCGCGCGACGGGGAAGTAGTGCCTGTAGGTCTCGAGCGTCGCCTTCACGAAGTCGGTCATGATGCCGGTTCCGCGATAGGGGGGATACGATCGGAAGACGATCGTGTGCCATTCGCCCGCCTCGGCGGCGCTCTCTTTCTCGCGGGCCTGCTCCTCGGGCGAGAGGTACTTGATCGACTTGCGGCCGAGAGGCTTCGGGCCGTACCAGGCGATAGCCGCGAGCGCGCCGTTCGCATCATCTACGAGTGCGAAAATGCTGCGCCCTTTCTCATACCATCCTTCATAGGAGCCGATGCCGAAACGCTCGTAGTCCGAGGTGTTCTCTCGCAGTGCCGGATCATCTGCGAGCGAGAGCTCCTTGAGCCGTGTTGCTCCCTGTCGGTCGAGTCCTGTCTCGACGCGGAACCGTTGCCCGCTTTCGGTCTCTGCCATACCGATGACCGCCGTCTCGTAGAGAGGGAGGGGCAGGGATGCGGGGAGGGCAGCGGTATCGATGGAGATTTTCATACGATGCAGACACGTCCAGGAATGGTATCATCGGGCCATGACCGAGCAAGGCACTGAGCAGATGAAACAAGGCGAAGAAATCTTGAGGCGCGTGTACGAGAAAGCCGCGGCGGCGCACGCCACGATCATACTGGCTGAAGGTGATGATCCTCGAGTGATCGAGGCCGCGCGGATCGCCGAGCGCGATCATGCTGCCGAGAAGGTCGTCGTCCTTACTCGAGATACTTTTGACGCCTATCCCGAAAAGCTGGCGGCGTCGCTCGTACAGGTGGTTCTCGACGCGCGCGGGGTCAAAGACGGCCTTACGCCCGATTCGGCACGTGAACTACTGCGTACCGATACGAAGTATCTCGCCGCCGCTCTGGTACAGGCAGGGATGGCCGATGGCTATGTCGCGGGCAGCGTCTGTGAGACGAGAGAGACGATTTATCCTGCGCTCAGGATCATCGGTGCGAGCGAGGGATATGCGTCGAGTTTTTTCCTCATGATCCACGGAGGACGCGCTCTGTTCTTTGCCGATTGCGGTTTCAATATCGATCCGACCGCGGAACAGCTCGCGCGTATCGCCATAGACACGGCTCGCAATGCCGAAGCCCTCGGCGTGGAGCCGATCATCGCGTTCCTTTCGTTCTCGACCAAAGGAAGTGCTGCACACGAGAGCGTCGACAAGATGGTCGAGGCTGCTCGTATCGCGAAAGAACGAGCACCTCATCTCGTCATAGATTCGGAACTCCAGTTCGACGCGGCATTCGTGCCGGACATAGGAGCGCGGAAGGCGCCAGGGTCTCCGGCCGCCGGTGCCGCGAATGTCTTCATCTTCCCGGATCTCAATAGTGGCAATATCGCGTACAAGATTGCCGAGCGCATGGGCGGCGCGCGTGCAATCGGTCCTCTCATGCAGGGTCTTAGGAAGCCGGTCAACGACCTTTCTCGCGGGTGTTCGGTTCGCGATATCGTCGACGCGGTCGCATTTACGTCGATGCAATCTCGTGCGTAGGTGTCGGTGGGGCGTCTTCCTGCGTCAGATCTTCGTCACGAGGCAGCAATGCGAAGCGTCTCTTCTTGTCCGAGAAAACTCTCTACACGTGCGATCTGCAGTCGAGCGCGAGCAAGATTCTGCTCAAAGAGAGAAGCAAATCTTGCCCGGTCATGCCGGAAGAATGACTCCTCGTATGCATCAGTGATCGAGCGGACAGCTAGTTCGAGCGCGCATAGCACGAATCCATCGGGTATCGCTGCACGTTCCTGCTCAGTGATGTCTGCGGGAGAAGAGAGATAGCCCTGCACCGCGTGCTCCCAGAGAACCGGATCCACGATTGGCCCCCTGGTTGTGGTGCTCCTCAGCATGTCTCCGATCTCTATGATGAGCGGATAGGCACCCACGGTGTCGAGGTCCAGGAGACAGACCGCTCTCGTCGCGGTGCTATCGAAGCGGAAGTTGTTTATCTTCGGATCCCCGTGAACGATACGTTGTGGCTGGGTCGCGAGCAAGGAAAGCCGAGGGAGCAGCAGCTCGTCGATCCGCGACACGAGCGGCTCGCACACTCCTTTCTTGGAAGGTGCGGCGTGGTCGTGTATGTCATGCATGCGTGCGTGCAGATATGCGGTGTCGTGAAAGTGCGGTACATGGCAGAGCAGAGGAGCGGGGATATCGGCGAGCATGCTATGGAAACGGCCTAGCAGATGTGCGGCACTCTCGGCTTGAATAGGAGATGGCTCATGTTCTATCGTCGTACCAGGTATGAAGGTGAGCATCCGCCACATGCGGGCGCCCTCTTGGATCGTCACCTCTCCAGCCCGGCTTGCGATGAGCGCGGGCGTGAGCATCCCTGCGTGTTCAAGATGTGTGGTCACCAGGACCATATTCGCTGTCTCACGTGTGCCGATACCAGGATTCAGTGCCTGGAGCACGTACTGACTCCCGTCCCCTGTGCGTATGAGCCAGGTCTCATGTACATGTCCGTGCCCGAGCGGCGATGCATCGACGGGGTCCCCGATAGGGAATCGGGTGGCTGCATGGCGTACCTGGGAATCCAGGTTTATCATATGGTCACTATAACGTACGTATGGACCGACTCGAAATGAATCAAAGGCGCGGCGAACAGATGCCGGCAATTGAGATCCTTGATCAGATACCCTTGCCGCTTGAAGGTAAGGGCGAGGATCGGTTCGTGCTCGAGCCGGGACGCTGTGTCGCGGTTCTCGATGGTGTGACTTCGCACAGCGAAGAGCGTGTTCCGTTCGAGGGGGGATTGTACACCTATGGACAATTCGCCGCCGAAGTAGGGAAACGCGCGCTCGTCTCCGCGGCCGATATATCATGCGCCGACGATGTGTTCCCGTACCGCGTTGCCGAGCATCTTGCCGCAGAACTTGCGCGAGAGATAGCGGCACTTCGAGCGGCGCACGCCTGCACTTTCCACGAAGAGCCGAGTTTCGTGTGCGCAGCATATTTTCCCGCGCGACGCATGCTGCTGCGGATCGGTGATTGCTCGGTACTCAAGGACGGCATAGAAGTTGCCGCGATGCCGAATCGCGGGCTCATAGTGGAAGAGCGCAAGATGAAACTGCGTGAGCGGCTTGCCCGCATGTATCAGACAGATCATCCCGAGCTGTCGGAGACTGATGCGAAACGTATGGCTCAGGCAGCGACCAGGCCGTGGCAATGGAAACATCGCAACCGGGATGCGGGCGCCTCCCGTTATTTCGGGTATGGTGTCGTGAATGGGGAACATATCCCCGAGCGTCTCGTGGAGCATGCTATCGTCGGCCCTGGGGAGATCGTGTTGTCGACCGATGGCGTACCGCGGGACGCCTTGCGTGGTACGTGGTCCGAGACCGAGCGCGCGATCGCACAGATGAACTCGATCACCGTGAGCACGCGCGCGGGCAGCCACGGTGTGGCGCCGGCCTCGGG
>CAZQNX010000017.1:0-11195 GCA_964595025.1 uncultured Candidatus Saccharibacteria bacterium
ACAGAAGAGCTCGTCCAACTCGAAGAAAGGAACCCGATCGAGGGTTGTTGCCGCATATTTAACCGGCAACAATTCCCCGCGCCAACAGGGAAACCGCGAGTGCCAAAAGTGTTGCGCAACATGCGGCGAGGAGGTATCGTCCTGTGGGGAGTGGTAGCCGTATGGTCAACTGCTCTTCTGCTCAAAGGTCTGGAGGAAAGCGTATGGAAATTGCTCAAGCTCTGGCAGTGCTCCTGATTGGGATAGCGGTGCCACTATACGTTGTCTGGTTCATACGAAAGAACTGGAACAACATGTAATCGTATCCCAATGACGAGTGACAAAAACCACGGTTCCCATTCTTGGATTCCGTGGTTTTTCTTTTTCGTGTCTTGAGCTCTCACCTCCCCAACCTATTCTCTATCTCCTTCGTCTGGATCGTGGTCTTGATGACGGTGTCGGGGGCGAGCGAGATACTGTCGATACCCTCCTCTACGAGGAACGCAGCAAATGCCGGATTGTCCGAAGGTGCCTGGCCGCAGAGACCGATCTTCACGCCTTTCTGCTTGGCCACCTGTATCGCATGACGGATGAGCTCCTTCACGGCCTCATTGTCTTCGTTGTACACATGCGCCACCGTGTGATTATCGCGATCCACGCCGAGCGTGAGCTGCGTGAGATCGTTCGAGCCTATCGAGAAGCCATCGAAGAGCTCGGCAAATTTCTCTGCGAGGATCACGTTTGCGGGAATCTCCACCATGACATACACCTCGAACCCGTTCTCGCCGCGGCGCAGGCCGTTCTCGGCCATGATGTCGAGCACCTTGCGTGCCTCGTCGAGGCTGCGGCAGAACGGAATCATCGCCTTCACGTTCGTGATGCCCATCTCGTCGCGCACCTTCTTGATGGCACGGCATTCAAGCGCGAAAGCTTCCTTGTAGTCGCTGTAGTAGCGGCTCGCCCCGCGCCAGCCGATCATCGGATTGTTCTCCTCGGGTTCGAAATCCTTACCGCCGATGAGGTTCGCGTACTCGTTGGTCTTGAAGTCACTGAAGCGGATGATGACGTCGTTCGGGAAGAACGCGGCGCCGAGCGTGGCGACACCCTCGGCGAGCTTGTCGACGAAGTACTGCGCCTTGTCGTCGTAGCCTCGGGTGAGATCCTCTATCTGGGTGCGCGCGTGCTTATCTTTCACCTGATCGAAGTGCAAGAGAGCCATCGGGTGGATGCGTATGTGCGAATCGATAATGAACTCCTCGCGCGCGAGACCAACGCCGTCGTTGGGAATCATCGCATAGGTGAAGGCGTGGTCGGGCTCGCCGACGTTCATCATGATCTTCGTCTTCGGGCGCTCGAGGTGCTCGATATTGGTGCGCAGTATTTCGAACTCGAGCTTGCCCTTATAGACATAGCCGTCGTCGCCCTCGGCACAACTCACGGTGATGAGCGCGCCATCGGGAATCTTGCGTGTCGCATCACCGGTGCCGACGACGCACGGGATACCGAGCTCGCGCGAGACGATGGCCGCGTGGCAGGTGCGCCCCCCCTTGTTCGTGACGATAGCGCTCGCCTTCTTCATGATTGGCACCCAATCAGGATCCGTCATGTCGGTCACGAGCACCTGCCCTTCCTCGAACGAGGCGATATCGCGCAAGCTCATGATCTTGTTGGCCCTGCCTGCGCCGATATGATTACCGACGCTTGCGCCTTTCGTGAGTACTTCGCCATGCTCCTTGAGCCGATACTCCTCGATGACATTTACGTCGCGGCGCGAGACGACCGTCTCGGCGCGCGCCTGCACGATGTAGAGCTTGTCGTCCTCCTCGTCGAGGGCCCACTCGATGTCCATCGGCTTCTGATAGTGCGCTTCGATATCCATCCCCCATCGCGCGAGCGTCCGCACCTGATCATCGGTGATAGAGAAGCGCAACTGGTCCTCGTGCGAGACGTGGATGTTCTTGGTCTTGTTGCCTTCGGCCGGTATCATCTTCTCTTTCTTCGTGCCGAGCTTCCGCTTGAGGATGGCCATCGTCGGCTTGAAGATAGTAAACTCGTCGGGACTCACCCGGCCCTGCACGATGTTCTCGCCGATGCCATAGATGGAATTGATGACAACGACATTGCGGAAGCCAGATTCGGTGTCGATCGTAAACATGATGCCGGCAGACTTGGAGCGCACCGCGACCATCTGCTGCACGCCGACCGAGAGCGCGACCCTCATGTGCTCGAAGCCGTTCTCGACGCGGTAGACGATGGCGCGGTCGGTGAAGAGCGAGGCGATGCACTTCCTCACATGCTCGAGGACAGATTCCTCGCCGCTGATATTGAGGTAGGTCTCTTGCTGACCTGCGAAAGAGGCGTTCGGAAGATCCTCGGCAGTCGCCGAGCTACGGATCGCGACGATAAGATTCTCGCGCCCGCATATCTGCGAGAGCTCGCGGTAGCCTTGCCGTATCTCTTCCTGGAAATCCTGCGGGAGCTCGGCATTGGTGACGATCTTGCGGATATTGGCCCCGCGGACCCGCAATTCATCGACATCTTTCACGTCGAGGCCCTGAAGCTGCTCCTCGATCTTGCCCCGTATGCCCGCCGCGTCGAGGAAGTAGTAGTACGCAGCGGCCGTCGTGCCGAAGCCGTTGGGGAGATTCACGCCCTTGGGAGCGAGGTGGTGGTACATCTCACCGAGCGATGCGTTCTTGCCGCCGACTTCCGGGATGTCTGCGATGGTGAGATCCTTGAAAAACTTAATATGGTGGTACATAAGGTAAAGACTACCGCTCGAATGGTAATGATACTCGCATCATAGCACCGCGAGAGCGGCCTCTTTTTCTTGTCCCCAGGTAGGGGGATTATGCCCGCGGGGGCGTCGTATCGATGGCACTGGAAGAAGAGCGGATCACACGCCCCTCACTCGAGACTTCGTATACGAGAATCTGCCCGAATGGCATTTCAATCTCGGCGATGCCCTCGTCGCTAATAGACTCAACGTACTTCTTGAGCGCGCGGATCGTGTTGCCATGCGAGACGAGGAGGACGTTCTTCCCTGCCGCGAGGAGGGGGAGCACCGTCTGTATGTAGAACGGCACTGCCCGCTCATACACCATTTTGAGCGTTTCGCCTTTTGGGATGGGCACATCCCACCCACGCCGCACATCGTTGAACGCAGTCTCCCCCAAGATTTCTTTCATCTCCCACTTGTTCTTGCCCGTGTACTCGCCATAGTCCCGCTCGTTGATGGCAGGACTCACGGAGAAAGGAACCTCGCTCTTCCCTGCTGCCGCGAGCATGCCTTCGAGCGTCTCGCGTGTGCGTCGCTGCTCCGAGCAAAACGCGATATCGATGACGATGCCCGTCTGAACGAGCGCTTCGCCAAATTTCGCTGATTCCGCGATACCTTTTTCGGTGAGGCCGATATCAGTACGCCCCGTCCACTTGCCAAGGGCGTTCCACTCCGATTCGGCGTGACGGACGACGACGAGCTTCCCTGGTAAGACAGCAGCCATATCTACGAGATGGCGGCGAGACGCATGTATTTCGCGACGCGCTCTTTCTTGCGCAAGCTCCCGGCCTTGAGGCCGAATGCGCCAGTCGCGAACGCGAGATCCGCAATGAAATCATCCATCGTCTCGCCGCTGCGATGACTCACGATACAGTCGATATCGTGCGTACGCGCTGCTTGCATGGCATCGAGCGTTTCCGAGAGCGTGCCGACCTGATTCGGCTTGATGATGACCGCACGGATAGCGCCCGTGCGTGCGGCCTCTTCGATGCGCGCAGCCGATGTGGTAGTGAGGTCGTCGCCGACGACTCTTGTTTCGGGGAATGCGGTCTGTAAGCGCGCGTACTCGTCGCTCGCATGCTCCTCAAACGGGTCCTCTATCGAGAGGATATCAAACCGCGCGAAAAGATCGGCGTAGAGGAGATGCATGTCGGGGGTGGAGCGAGACGCATCGGCCATCGCGTATGCGCCATCGGCAAAGAACGACGATGCGGCGATGTCGCTCGCGATGCGCGCGCGACCTTCGTTTCCCGATTCGCGTATCGCATCGGCGAGGATAGAAAAAGGCGCGTCGTAGTGCATCTCGGGTATGACATAGCCGCCCTCGTCGCCCATCGTGTCGAGTATCTCTGCACCATACCTGTCGGCGATGCGCATGCGGAGCGCGTCGTCGACGGCGGTCGCAATCGCCATCGCCTCCGAGACGCTCTCGGCCTGCGGCACAATGATGTGCTCTTGGAATGCGAGCGGTGAGGAAGCATGCTTACCGCCGTTGATGTAATTCATATAGAGGAAAGGGACCGCACGCGACGCGCTGATGTGCCACACACTCGATGCAAGTGTGCGCAGATGAGCGTGTGTTTCTGTTCCCTTGGCGGCTGCGGCCGCCTTTGCAGCAGCTATCGAGACGCCGATGAGGGCATTCCCGCCGAGCTTGGATTTCTGCGGCGTCCCATCGAGCGAGAGCATGATGTCGTCGATCGCACGCTGGTCTCCCGCATCTTTTCCGATAAGCGCAGGTGCGATCGTGTCGTTCACATGAGTGACAGCAGCAGCAACATGACCATCTGCATCACGCAGCTCGGTCGCCTCGGTCGAGCCGGTCGAAGCTCCCGATGGCACCGCGAAGGAACCTGCCGCATCGCCGCAGACGACAGTCGCGCGCACCGTGGGCTTCCCGCGCGAGTCGAGTGTCTCTTCGGCCTGGACTGCGGTGATGGTGGTCATAGGGTTACTGCACGACATTCGTCGGAGTTCCCGCGACGAACGCCACGATGTTGTTGGCGCTAATCTCCTGGATATCCTTGTTTGCCTCGCGCGAATAGTAGGCCACATGGGGCGTCACGACGACATTCGACATGCGCATGAGCTCTTTGTCGGCGGCAACATGCTCGGCCGCTTCTGGCGAAAGCCCCGCGGCGGATGCGGGCCCGCTCTTGAGCGCGCGCTCTTCTTCGAGCACGTCGAGGCCCGCGCCACCCACCTGCCCGCTCTTGAGCGCCGCGAGCAGCGCGTCGGTATCTACCAATTCGCCACGCGCAGTGTTGATGAGGAGTGCACCACGCTTCATGAGCGCAAAGCGATCCGCGTTCATGAAGTGGTGATTTTCGGGTAGATACGGCACATGCACGCTCACGATATCCGACTTCGCGAGCAGCTCTTCGAGCGGCACATAGCGTGCGTGCGCCCCTTCTAGCTCCTTCGCGGGATACACGTCGTACATGAGGACCTCCATCCCGAATCCCTGCCCAAGCCCCACGACCGCGCGACCGATGTTGCCCGTCCCCAAGACGCCGAGCGTCTTGCCGAAGAGATCGAATCCTTCGAGGCCATCTTGCGCGAAGCTGCCATCTTCGCGGACGCGGCGCGCCGATTCGTAGAGATTGCGTGAAAGCATGAGCATGAGTCCCATCGCGAATTCGGCGACGGTGTGCTGGCCGTACTTCGGAACGCGAGAGACGACGATGCCGCGTTCTTTTGCGCGCGCGCAATTCACATGATCGAACCCGGCCGAGCGGAGCGAGATCATCTTGAGATGCGGCAGCATATCCATCTGCGCGTCGGTAAGACGTGACGAGACGAAGAACGAGACGACTCCGGCATCCGCGTGCTGTGCGAGCACCGTATCATTCACCGCCTCGTCGGAAAATGCGAGCTCATGGCCAGTAAGGAGCGTGCCGTACACCTCGCGGACGATGGGTGTCGCATCGAAAATGAGTATCTTCATGGGGTGGATTGTACCGCGCCCGGATTCTCCTGCAACAGGACATCAATACACCTCATTGGCCTTCTCGCGCAGGTAGATGAGGAAGTGGTGCGAGAAATTGAGCAGCATCTTGAACGGGGTCTCGAGGATGAAATCCATGAAGAGGACGAAGACATTGACCGATGAGAACGTGCGCGAGAGGTAGCGGCCCACGCGCACGACAGGAGCGACGAGCGCATTGGTGAGAAGCGCCGGGACGCCGCGCTCTTCGATGACGACCCAGCGCTTCGCGCGCATGCGGATACGGAACGCAAAGAAGAGCACGAGCGAGAGGAAGAAGAGGAAGAGGACGCCGCCGACGACATTGAACCCGAGCGCCTGCAAGATGCCCACGATGCCGCCGAAAATGCCGAGCACGAGGAATAGATAGAATACAGCGAAGAGTGGTGCCAATCCGCCATAGCTCGGACGCACGCGCACCGGGCGGACAGCCCCCTCATGCAAGACGGTGCGGAGCCCTGCGACGACGGCAGCCGTGTTGCGCTCGGTGAACGAGCCGACTCCGCGAGTAAGGAGAAAGAGGAGTGCGGGATGGAAGAAGAGATTCGTGAGGAGCGGGACATAGCTTATGCCGCCGAGGATGAAATACTCGTACGGTGCTTCGATGCCGAGCGCGACGACGAACTTGGTGAGGAAGAGATAGGCGACCGCACGTATCCCGCTCGATTGTATGCGGTCGTGCTCTATCGCATACACGCGCGCCATATATTCGCGTGCATAGGCCTCAAGCGCGCGGGTGTCTTCGAAATCCGCGTGCGGATGATCGGCTAGATATTCGCGGATGATGCGGAAGTAGATCGCCTCGTTCTTGATCCGCGGCACAATCTGCCACTGCAGGCCGTGCTTCACATCGCGTCGTATCGCCGCGAGTATGCCCGGAAGCACGGGGCCGACTGTCTCGTTCGAAAACCCTTCGTCTTGCCAGCCAGGGACATACGCGAGCCAGAGCGCATATGCGAGCGCCTCGTCGTCGGTGTTGAAAAGCGCGCGACGGCACGCGCAGAAGAGCTGGGTATCTATCTCTTGCCCCGAATAACCGGCGGCCTCTGTCTTGGGGCGGATAGTCTGGTACATCGCATCGACGACGCTCGCGTCGAGTGCATGCGGCACGCGTTCGATATGTGCCTCTATCTCACTCGCCGCGAAACTCACGAGGCGGCGGCGCTGCTCTCCTCCCGCCCATGGAACGAGCGCGAGGAAACGCGCGATAATCAGCTCGCTCTCGTGCGCGAGATGTTCGGTCGCCTGCGCAGGCGTGATGTAGCGACCCTCGACGAGTTCGCGCGCAAGACGCGCTCCCTCAAATGTCTTGCCTTCGATAAGGACACGGCGACGGATGATGCGCTCGATAGCGGCGCGGCGCACCGTGTGTTCTTCGCGGTACTCCAAGAGATACCGCAATTTCTCGTACGTTCCCGCGACAGCACTCACCACCTCATTCACCTCGAGAGGGGTCTCGTGGTGATGGGCGCTCTCGGCCTCTATCGAGGCGATACGCTCGGCAAGCTCTTGTATGGGCCGTGTCAGCACGCCTGCCATCCTAGCCCAAAAAGCCACCCGAAGCCAGACCGGGAGGCGATGCCTCCCTGAAGAGGGCTTAGTCGATCTTTTCTTGGATCTCTCCTATCTGCCGCTGCACATCGGCCAATTTGCGCTCGACATCGATTATGAGGTCGGACTCGGTACGGATGCGCTCATCGGTCTTCTCGGCGATCTTCTTATCGCGCTTGAGGCCAGAGATGATGATGGTGTCGCCGATGAAGAATGAGACGAGGAGGCCCGTCATGAGGAGGATGATCGTACCGAGAAAGAGTGAGCCGAATCCATCGAGGAGATCGACGGCCTCTGCCATCTCCCACACACCCTTCCAGAAGAGGACGATGCCCACGCCGCCGATGAACGAATAGAGTATCGGGGCATGACTCAAGCGCGCACGAATTTTGTCTTCGAGCTTATCGAAATACGAAATGAGGCGGTGCAAACGCAAGCGCATGCCTCATTCTACCACCTGCCCGACGCACCGCCGCCGCCCGACATGCCGCCGCCGAATCCCCCAAAGCCGCCGCCATGCGATGAGCTGCCGAATCCCCCGCCGCCCGTCCACCACGGCGGCGTGTCGCCGTGCCGTACTGCGTCCTTGAAAGTACTTGAGACGAGGTAGTCAAATGCGAGTCCGAATACAAACAGGATGAATGTGAGTATGGCGCCACCCGCGAGCCACCACCCAAAGAACGAACTGACAGCGACACCAATGCCCGCGCCGACGACTCCCCCAAGCCACCACGATTTCGTGCGCCCGAGCATGGCGGCAAACCACTGCAGAACGAATATACCGAAGACAACGATCGCCATCGGATCCATATCGGCCGCAACACCCGCGCTCGGTGGCCCCACATACTCGCCCCGTATCGCTGCAATGATGCTCTCGACGCCTGCATTGATTGCACCGTCGTAATCTCCTTCGCGCAGACGCGGCGTTATATCGTCGCGAATGATGCGATCCGCTAGGCTATCGGGAAGCGCGCCTTCGAGCCCGTACCCCACCTCGATGCGCAGCTCGCGCTCTTGTATGGCGAGCAGGAGCAAGACGCCAGTGTCCTTCTTGGCTTCGCCGATACCCCACTTCTCGAAGAGCTGCGTTGCGTAATGCTCGATGTAATCGCCACCGAGAGACGGCACGGTGACGACCGCGATCTGCTCGGTCGTCGAGGCGTCGAGTGTGGCAAGCTGCGATTCGAGCGCGGCACGCGCCTCGGTGCTCAAGACACCTGCCGCGTCGGTGACATAACTCGCGGGAGTTTCGGGGAGTACTTGCGCACAGGCAAAGCCCGGGGCAACAAGTAAAAGAACCGCGAGCGCGAGGCCGCGCATACGCCTAGAGCTCCACCTTCGGGGCCTGCGCTGCGCCCTCTGCAGCCTCAAACATCGTGCGCGGGCCGAATCCGAAGAGACCGGCCATGAGAGAGCGCGGGAAGACCTTCACCATCACGTTGTAATCGCGCACGATTTCATTGTAACGACCACGCTCCGCAGAGATGCGATTCTCGGTGCCGGCGAGCTCTGCCATCAGGCCCTGCACCGTCTCGACGGAGCGGAGCTGCGGATAGTTCTCCATGATCGCAAGCAGGCGGGCGAATGCGCTCTCCACCTGTCCGGCAGCAGCAGCCTTCTCGTCGGCGGTACGCGCACCGGCATAGCCCGCGCGGGCGGCGGCCAGATCACCGAAGACCTTCTGCTCCTGCTTCATCGCGCCCTCGACGCTCGAGACGAGGTTCGGGATGAGATCGAAGCGGCGCTGGTACTGTGTTTCTACCTGCGCCCACTGAGCGTCGACGCCTTCATTGCTGCGCACGAGGCCGTTGTAGACCGAGCTCGCATAGAGCCCGACGACGACAACCGCTGCAATGATGATAAGGGCTGTGCGGCCGAGGCCGCGCTGTGAGAGGGATGTGTTCATATGTCGCCAGTATAGCGCTTCGCGCATCAATGTATAGCGCCTCGCGGGGCCCTTGCAGCAGCAGGTGCCCGGTGAGATAGTGCCAGCAGTGCAGCACCCCAGAAACAGTTCTGGGCAACAGAAGGAAAGGCACCATGATCAATCCTGGCTGGCAAGCACACGATGGCGGTGCAGGCTACGCGCGGCCCGACAAGTTTTCTGTATCCCGCGACGGCGGCAATTGGCATGCATTCACCCCGAGCAACGTCCGCCTCACCGAGCCCCGGAGCGGGAAGCCGCGCTCTTTCACTTCGGCCGAGAGCGCAACGGCTTTCGTCGATGCCGAGTTCCGGCTGCCGGGTTCGCCCGAGCCAGACAATCCGGTCATCTGAAGACGGCTCAGCGCCGCACTGTGCAGGCCGCCCCTACGGGCGGCCTGTTACTTTGTTTTCTTTCGTATCGCCAGATGTTTTCCTAAAACTCCCGCTCATCGCCATCCATCATGGCAACGAACTCGATGCCCTGCTCCGCCAAGACCTTCGCGGGCGCAGCATGCGCGCTCCCGATGCGGCCAGGCTGCAACATGCCATCGTGGACGGGGAATACGCGCTTCGGACGCACGGCGAGCGCGTAGCGCACCGCGTCGCGCACGCGGCACCACGGGCCGGCGACAGGAAGCGCGAGGACATCTACTTCCTTGCCCGGTTCGCAGAAGGCATCGCCCGGATAGAAGAGCTTGTCGGCGATGAAATATCCAGTGTTCTGTACCTGCCCCATCTCGCCGAATATCTCCTCGTGCTTTGCATCAAATGCCTCGATGCGCACGCCGCGCACGTCTGTCGCATCATGCCCCTCGAGCACCGTGTATGCGATACCCGCTTCGGCGAGCAGCTTCCCCACCGCGCTATTGGTTATCACCTGCGCACTCGGATTATTGGCAAGCACCGCGCGGAGCGATTCGATATGGAAATGGTCTGCATGCTCGTGCGTAATAAGCACTACATCAATACCCGTTAGCGCATTTTGCCCATCAGAAAAAGCGCCCGGGTCGGTAAGAATCGTGAGTCCATTTGTCTGAACGACGAGGCAGCAATGTCCGATTTTGCGGATGGTCATAATCGCATTATTGGAAAAGAATGTGCCCCGCACCTCGTGTTTCGAGGAGGCGCATTATTTTGGGCTTGATGAATTGGTTGTGGAAAGAAATATTTTTGAAGAGCATCGCCGGATCTACTGCCACGCCGTGGCGAACGGCGAGCGCATGCTCGACTACTGCTGCATGCTCACCCAGATTCATCTGCGAAGTGCCCGCGGCGATGGCATCGTACCCGAGTGGAAACACGCCTCCTTCGACGAGCATCAGGCAGCGGGCACCAAAGAGGCACGACTTTGAAAACGAGCTCGCAGCTGTCTTTGTGTCCCCACTTCTGTGGGAGAGAACTGCGGACAATGCAATCCCAGTCTGGAATAGCAATGTCTGGAGAACATCGACAGAACGAACCGGGGGTAATTTAAGGTGCTCGACAACTTCTTCGCCCCACACCGTACGCCCGCTTAGGCCGAGGTCGCGCAGATATATTCTTTCGGGAAATGGCGTATCGACTCTTCCTTCTTGTAGGGCCTCATACTCAAACGGGTATGCAACGATTCCCGCAGGAAGGCTTAGCTCTGCAAGAGCTGTCCGGCTTATCTTCTCCCCGGCCCGGTACAGTACACCGAGTTCGTAATCACTATCCGGTTGAAAATCGGCGCGCGCTCGTGAACCATACAAGAAAATCGAAACTGGCTTGAGAGTCGCGGATATATGCTCTACTGCTTTTTGGAGTCGTTCGTCCATGACAATCAGTGTACCACTAGCCTCGACCCCCTTGGGAGAACAACAGCTACCTCTCCTCCAAATCCAAGCACACCGAATTGATGCAGAAATGCTTACGCTGCTCACCTTTCACCTCTTCATCAAACACATGCCCCAAGTGCGAGCCGCAGTTTTTGCAGTACACCTCGGTGCGGCGCAT
>CAZQNX010000018.1:0-220 GCA_964595025.1 uncultured Candidatus Saccharibacteria bacterium
GCCCGTCGAGAAGATGACATCCGGGTACAGGCTAAAGAGCCGGATGATCGATTGTGCTATGCCAGCGAGCGTCGAGAATACCCCGAGCACATTGAGAAGCGACGGGTAGTGCCGCACCTTCCCCGCTGGATTTGACAGATATATTATATCGTGTTCTGCAAGAGCTAGCTTATCGAATGGTTGCGGTCCGAGGTAATAGAGCTCGGGCTCGATAAGGCTC
>CAZQNX010000018.1:249-10980 GCA_964595025.1 uncultured Candidatus Saccharibacteria bacterium
ATCTTCGTTGGATTCGGCAACCGCGATGTGCGGGTAAAAGTGTCCGCCCGTCCCCCCACCCGTGAATGCGATGCGCATGCTTCATTCTATCGCCTTCACTCTCCCCTACCAAATGGGTTTTCCCGAGTACCTGACGCTTCGGGGACAACCTGCCTATTCGTACTCATCGATCTGCGGATGCAGCAATTCTCCGCACACTTAACCTTCCGCTTCCCACACTGATTGAAGCGCCGCGTCGACATCCTTGGTGTAGCACACGCGTCGACCACAGTGCTCTTCTTTCACGGGATCTCGCATCTGCAAGCCCCTGAACTTCCGGATCGCTGCCTTCCGGTGCATGCCCATCACGTCGCAGACGCTGTTCAATATCTCTCCTTTTCTCTTTGCGTCTCCCGCCAGATACTCTTCTAATTTCTCATTGAACACCCCATTCTTTGTCGCCATGTGCATATGGCGAGCACGGTAACCGCATTATGAGCTTTCCACTCCGGAACGGGTAACAGTTTTAGGCTCTAGACTAGCTAAGGAAATGCTAGTCTAGAGAAAATGCAGAGTGACGCGGCTAACGCCGCTCAAACTACTGCGCAGTCCGTTTCGGCGCCTCGCGCCGACATTGCCGCGCTAGATGCAAAAATTGCACGCATCACCGATCTTGTCTCTTGTCTGGTGCCGGAGGAGGGACTCGAACCCTCACACCTTGCGATACACGATTTTGAGTCGTGTGCGTCTACCATTCCGCCACTCCGGCATGTTGCTCAGACATCTTAGCGGCGTAGGCCGCCGCCATTCCGGCAATGCACTGCATCATACAAGAAAGAACCCCGACCCACCACTTGTGGCGAATCGGGGTTATGCGTTGCGTCGGATTCGCTCGTCAGGCAGCAAGCTTGCTCGTGATTGTCGCGGCTGCTGCGCGCCGTGCTTTGAGCGTCGGGTGATTGTAGATGCCGCTTCCAACGATCGGGTGGAAGCGGGTACCTGCTGCCTTGCCGCACTTCGTGACATCGCCGCCCTGGGTGACGAAGCCCGGCGCGTAGAGATCGAATTCCCCTGCCCCCAGGCGGGGAGGAGTCTCTCCGAAGGGGCAGTAGTGTGATACTGACCCTCTGATTCATGCTCTAGCGTAGCGTATCTCCGGGTTTCGCCGCCACCACGTTCGTTGTCGTTTCGCATACTGCCATATCTCGCGCTCCAGTTGCGCAAGCATCTCGCGTTTTGATAGATTTCCGCGCAGATAGCGCGCAAGGTACCGATACTCAAGACCGAGCTCTTCCATGCGTTTCCATGAGAGGCCGCGTTCGTGCAAGCGTCGCGCTTCGGCTACCATGCCAGCCTTCATGCGTAGGAGGAGACGACTGTGTATGCGCTTCTTGAGTATTCCATCGGGCCAGTCGATGCCTATCCATTCGATATGGTAGTGAGGAAGGGAAGCGTTCGTAGCACTTTTTTTCTGATATGCGATCTCAAGCGCGCGCATGAGACGAGCCTTGTTGTTGCGCTCGCTCGGCGTGTCCATCTGCGCTGCTCGGCGAGAATCTTTCTTTGCGAGGAGGGCAAAAAGTTGTGCAGCAGTCTTGTGATACAGCCGTGCGCGGAGCGCATCGCTGCGCGGGGTTTCGGCGAGCGTTGTGCGCCCCACGAGCGCGTCGATATAAAAACCCGTACCGCCGCAGACGATAGGCACCTTGCCGCGCGCATGGATATCGGCGATAGCGGCCCGCCCGAGCAGTACGAAATCGTGAGCAGTAAATACTTTCTTGGGCGAGCACACGTCGAGCAGGTGGTGGCGGACGCCGCGCATCTCGC
Source organism: uncultured Candidatus Saccharibacteria bacterium (assembly GCA_964595025.1). Classification (GTDB taxonomy): domain Bacteria; phylum Patescibacteriota; class Minisyncoccia; order Phycocordibacterales; family UBA2100; genus UBA10103. Next base: position 2,056 of record CAZQNX010000018.1, read on the forward strand.
GCTTCGTTATTTTTCCCGTCCCGATATCAAGCCCTTTGTACACCTGCCGCGAATCGGCCGATATCACTTCGCCCCCCACTTTTTTTGCCATCTTCACCGCGAGGGCACTCTTGCCGCTTGCCGTCGGCCCGACAATCACGATGATGCCAATACTTGCCATGGATGCAGCCTAAAGAGAATCGGCGGCGAAGTCAAAGACTTCGCCGCCGATGATGTTTTCCTTGCCGAGTCTTGCCTAGTTCGTCTGCAAGAACTCCGGCAGGCACGCGTCGACCCGCTCCTGCGGCCACAGGCCGAGATAGCCGAACGCCGTGATGATGTCGGCCATGTAGTACACTGTCTTCATTGTCGGCGTTTCCGGTCGTAGCTTGCGATCGAAGATCGTCAGACGCACGACACCTTCCGTAGAGAAATCTCGTCTTCCGCGAGCCGCTTCAGAGCTTCTTCTTCGCTCGCGCCTGTCGTCCGCACATTCTCGACGAGGACGACACGACTTCTCACGGGGTGCTGGGCGGCAACCATCCACGCGGCGATGGCGCTTCCGGCGACGGGAACTCCGAGCAAGCAGAAGGGCTTGTCCGTGTCGATATCACCCGGCAGCATAAAGTCGCACGAGCGCAGACAGAGCAACGTTCTCCAGAAGCGCGGAAGAGAGAGTGAAATCCTCGCGCCCGAGAAAGTACACATGGGATGTACCGCCGGCTTTGAGCGAGAAAGGTTTCTCACTCCACCTGATAGTGCCAGCACCGTGCATCTGCTTTACGGTCTTGAGGTCGTCTTCCTCGAAGACGCGGCCCGAGGGCAGGATGAGATCTTCCATTTTTGCTCCAGAACAAGGTTATGCCACAGTGACTGTACCCGAGCACGCCTCGGGTGACAGGTGTCTAAATGCACTGATGGAAATGGTGAGCAAGACAAACGATGAATACCTTGCACTGGAAGCCATTGATGTACCATCGCGTATTTGCAAGATACGCGCCGATCAAAGATACAACTTACTTAAGACAATTACTTACTGACAGTAATAATCTAGAACAGCTTGTCGCAACAATAGAAAGTTCGGACCAAGAAGACTGGAATTGGGGGGTATACAGGCACTTATGCACGCGCGCGGTCTGTCTGATGCTGAACGAGAGTGTTTCAAAATCGCAACAAAGCGTTTTGCACTGGACTTTGTGCTTACAAGACAGATAAAGAGATAGGTGATTCCCTGTCGCGCGCCCTCGGCAAGAATCCGATTCGGTCGTAAGAGACGACTCTATTCCAAGACCCAACAACGAGGGTTACGTCCCCAAATCAAGCACCGCATCAATTCGTACCTGCTTCACGAATTCGGGTACATGTGAGACGAGCACCATCGCGCCCTCGTACGCATGCAGCGCCTCGGCTATCTTGGGCAAGTGGCGGAAATTGATATGATTCGTCGGCTCATCAAGCAGGAGGACATCCGGCTTTTGGATGACGAGGCGCGCAAAGGCCACGAGGCCTTTCTGCCCTTCCGACAGCGCGCCGATCTTTGTGTGTATCATCTCGGGCGTGATTAGGAATCCGGCCGCTATCGAGCGCATCTTCTCTTCGGGCAATCGTTCGTCGGCAGATGAGAGCGATTCATAAACCGTGTCACCGAAGTCGAGGGTCGAGAAATCCTGACGATAGTAGCCGAGCGTCGCCCCGCGCGCAAGCGAGACACCTTGCTCTTCTCCGCGTGCGATGCGCTCGAGGAGCGTGCTCTTTCCCGCACCATTGGGCCCCCGCAGGAGTAGGTGCATGCGTTTCTTCAAACGCACTTCGGTCTTCAGCACCGATGGCTTGTGATTCTTGATTCGCGTACACGACGTGATGCTCAAGAGCTCGCCCACCATATCCTTGTGTCCTACGGGAATAGTAAACGCGCGTATCGCCTTGTCTTCTTTGCGGACATCCACCATATCTTCTTCTGCCTCTTCTACCTTGGCGCGCATCTTCTTGGCCACGAGACGCATCTTGCCGCCCTTCTGCGCGAAGAAGTTGGCCTTCTCTTTATTCGCCTGTATTGTCTTTGCGAGCTGCGCGTTTTTCATGTTCTCGCGCTCGACGCGCGCGGTGATGTCGCGCAGCACGTCGAAATAATCTCCCACATACTGCTCGACTTTCCGCGTATTCACATCCAGGTACAGCACGCCCTCGGTAAAGGAATTGAGGAAGTCTGCATCGTGCGATATCACAATGACTGTCTTTTCATACTCCTTGAGAAATACCGTCAGGTGCTCGATGCCTATGGTATCGAGATTGTTGGTGGGCTCATCAAGCAGGAGAACATCCGGATCCTGGATGAGTGCCGAGGCGAGCAAGAGGCGCGCCTGCTGTCCGCCCGAAAATGAGCGCATGGTGCGGTCGTGTATCTTCTCGTGCCCGCGCAAATGCACGACCTCGAGCACTTCGTCGATGCGCTTGTCGATATCGTACATCTTCTGCGAAAAAACCTTCTGGAAGAAATCACGCACCGAGATATCAAGCTCGTCGCGCGGTATCACCTGGCGGGCTATGGCCACAGAGAGCCGCGGTGCGCGGTGGATAGTCCCCTCTTCGGGTACCACCTCGCCGGTGATGAGGGAGAATATGGTGCTCTTCCCCGCGCCATTCTGGCCCATGAGCGTGAGCTTGGCGCCACGCCGTATCACGAAGCTCACCTCGTCGAGACTGGGCTTCTTGTGCCCGTAGTCGAACGACACGTCTTCAAAACGGATGACTGATTCGTCGGCCATCGGGACAGCGTACGCTATATGGCGACAAAAGAGAAGACGCGGGTATCGCTACCCGCGCCTGTGTCGACTGCTACCACCGCGCGACGAACGATTACTCGTCCGATGCTCCCGCAGAGGCGGCGGCCCGCCCGACCTCGAACCCTGTCGCGAAAGCCTGGCTAATCAGGTGCGCGATCAGGGCGCAAGAGAGAAGCGCGTCGACGCCGATGAAGGCATCATACGCTTCCTTGATGTCGGTGTCGAACTCGACGTGGTACTCTGCGAGCACCTTGGGGCCCATGTGCTCGATTTCTTGCCGAGGCGCGGCCTCGAAATAGAATCCGCCATCGTATGGACTCATGCACACGGGGACGGTGAACGTACCGTCGTTTTCAGCCATCTGTAAGTTCCTCCTTGTTGGCTCCAATGTTTATACACCGATTTTAGTTTTTAGTCAAATGTTGCCTAGTGCGTCACCTCTACCCGGCGGAAGATTCCATCGCCCGCCTGCGAGCGACGATAGAGCGTGAGACCGAATTCGACACAGAGCATCTTGTTGAACTCGATGACTGCTCGCATCGGATCGCGGTGCAAAAGCACGAAGTCGCGGTATGTTTCCTGTACACGCCCTACTATCGATGCCTGGGGTATGGCCGGGGTCACGCTCGTCTTCAAGACAAGGAGCGCATGATGCGGACCATACGCGACGAGCATCGCTCGTTCGGGCGCATGACTTAAGAAGCTGTAATAATCCTGTGCACTGAAGACCTTGGCTATTCCCGCGGGTGTATCGGGATGCGTATGAATGGTTCCGATGGGGTGCTGCACCGCCTCTCGCCCGGGCTGGGGCTCGACTCGCAAGACGATTGCCTTGTCGTTCCCCGCCGCGACACGCCCCAGGATGAGCGACTGCCGTACAAGATCCGCAAAAACGACGCGTCCGTGCTCATGCCCCGATGCAACGGTCTCCTGCCAAAGCTTTGCGAGACCCTGCTCCCACGAACCCAGATCGATCGTGTCGGGTCGATTGAACGCAGGTATCTGTGCATGTTCGCCGAAACGCGCGAGCGCCACCATGATCGCCGTAAAATCCTTTGATTCCCAGTTCTTCTTTGCGGTGAGCGACTCGAGCAAGGCGCGCTCACGAGAGTCTGTCTGCGACGCTTTGTTTTCGCGCTCGAATGCCATACCTAGACTTCTTGTCGCGCACTCTTCAGCAGTGCCATGCCGCCCCAGAGGCCGCCCAGGTCCCCGAGCGAGGAGTGGGCAATCGGAGGAATGGTAGGAAGCTTGCGCATCAGGGTCTGCACATGCGCCGCGACGCGCGGCACCGGAATGCCAATCTCGTTCATCATCGAGCCGCCAATCACCACCATGTCTGGCGACCAGTGGAGTATCGAATTATGAATGCCTATCGCGAGCGTGCGCGCGAGCTCTTCCCACAGCGGATTGTCTTTGCCTAGATCCCGCGGGTGTATCGCGTAGCGATTGTGTATCGCGCCGCCAGAAACGAGATCTTCGAGTGTATTGAGTGTCTCGCCTGTGCCGAGGTACTGTCCGCCCACTTCGAAGCCGATTCGTGCAGTGTCGATATGGCCATCGATGATGCGGACACCGTTTACCCCTGTCGAGACGGTGTAGTACACGCAAATCTGCGCGCCTTTGCCCGCACCATACATGGCCTCTCCAAGACCCACGAGCGCCGTGTCGTTCTCGGCAAGCACTGTCGTATGCAGCGCATCCGACAAGTCTTTCTGCAGGTGCCGTCCTTTCCACTGCGGGAGTTTTTCGTAATTGCGGGTGTAGCCCGCAACAGCGCCGCGCAGCGCGATGCCGCCAGAGATCTGTATGACTGCCTCGCTGATGCGCGCGATTGCCTCGTCGTATCCTTGCGGGGTATCGAGGATGATTGGTTCGGCGAATGATGCGAGGTCGACCGAGCCAGCGATGCGTGTCTTCGTCCCGCCGATATCGATGAGAATATACATACCCTATGCTTCGACAATGGGAATACCGCCAGAATCCTGTGCGCGTATCTCTGCATACTTCTGATTCCTGCGGAGCGCCGGAGCGCCATCACGCTCGACCACATAGTACGCGAACCCTTGCATCTGCTTCACTGGCTCATAATCCGCATGTCCGGGCATCGAGGCGTTGTCGCCCGAGCCCTCTACCGGACTGTCGTCGGTCGTCACGAGCCACTCGCGGCCAGTGTTTACCACGAGGTGCCCGTAGCCGGGCGGCATATACACCGAATCCCCCGCCCTCACCGGTATCGCCTTGAATTCTTCGATGATGTCTGCGCGCTCCACGCCATCGACGGTCGCGCGTTTCTGCAAGAGCGCGATGCCTTCTCCCTGCACAATCCAGTACGTTTCGTCGAGCTGCCCCACATGATAGTGGCCATAGGTTTTGATATACTCGCCGCCCACCGTGCCACTTTCCCATACTGTGACGTTCTTCTTGCTCTTTCCCCCGCGGATCATGTAGTAGTGAATCGCGGGCCCCGGCGCAGCGGGATTCATCAAGACTTCCTGCATCTTCTCGTGCGTGCGTGCGGCATAGGGAATGAATGTCATGCGCCCATGGTACCACGGCAGACTTATGGGGTAGAATAGTGGCATGGATTATCGAGCCTTCCTTGCGGCCCGCCTCCCCGCGCTCACTCTCCTTACAGGCGGGTGCCTCGTGCTTGCGGGCGCATTCATCGTGCTCGAGACGCGCACCGCCGAGGCCACGATGCAACACCTCTCACACGCCCGCGATGCCGAATCGCAGCTTGCCGCCGTGCTCTCGGCGCGACTGGCCGTGGAAAAAGCCGCGAATGCCAATTATGCGCAACAGCTCGCCGCCCGCGATGCGGCGCAGGCGCAGCTCCAGAGCGCCATCAATACGATTCAGGGCGGTCTCAATCATATCGAGAAGGAGCGTGCGGTCGATCCCGAACTCTTGCAGAAATATTCGCGCGTGTATTTCTTGAACGAGCATTATGCACCCGCAGGGCTCCTCACGATACCGGCAGGATTCGGCTCCCCCTCAACAACGCCCCGTGAAATAGAATCGCGCGCGCTGCCATTCCTCACCAAACTCCTTGCTGATGCCGACGCAGCGGGCGTGCGCCTGCGCGTACTCTCGTCGTTCCGCTCGTTCGACGACCAGTCCTCGCTCAAAAAAGCCTATACAGTGCGCTACGGCACGGGTGCAAACGCATTCTCCGCCGATCAGGGCTATTCGGAGCATCAGCTCGGCACGACGGTCGACTTTACGATGGCAGAGACGGGCACGCTCTCTGGCTTCGACAAGACCAAGGGCTTTGCCTGGCTTACCGAGCATGCGCATCGCTATGGCTTCATCCTCTCCTACCCCAAGGGCAACGCATACTATGTGTACGAGCCGTGGCACTGGCGCTTTGTCGGTATCGCACTCGCCACAGCGCTGCATGACACAAGCCGCCACTTCTACGACCTCGATCAGCGCGAGATCGATTCGTACCGCGCGCGAATGTTTGATTAGCCACGCACGACAAAAAGCCCGGACAAGTCGCCCGGGCTTTTTGTCGTGTTCTTGTATCTCTACGAGAGATGCTTCGAGACGAGCTTTGTCATCTCGAACATCGAGACGGTGCCCTTTCCGCCGAAAACCTTCTTGAGCGCTTCGTCGGCATTGATGTTGCGCTTGTTCTTCGTGTCCTGAAGACCGTTCTTCTTGATGTATACCCACAAGCCCTTCACAACCTCGCTGCGAGGCATCGGACCCTTGCCCACGACCGCCGCGAGATCCTCGCTGATAGTCATCGGCTTCATAAATGCAGAGTTGGCTTTCTTGGTCGCCATAGTGCGCTGATTACATGTCTCTATTGGTAAGTACCCCCAGTATGGGGGTATCCCCCGGGGAGCGCAAGGGGGTGGGTGCGTATCTGCTGCTCGAGTGTCACTATATCGTGTCCTCTCGTCTCTCTTACTATATCGTCTTGCGTCTTCGGCTCTGAAAGCGCGCACCCGAGCGCCACGAGCTTCTCGGCAAGCGTTTCTGCGCCCCGCACACGGGCTTTAACTTCTACCTCAAGTAGTGCCATCGTCGTATGATACCTCACGAGAACGAATCGTTAAGTAATCAAGACCCTGGAATCACTTTGAGCATCTGCGCCGACGTCTTGAAATCGATCCCCATGTGCAGCCGGTCGCTGTTGTAATACGGCAGGTATCCTCTGACGGCTTTCCTAAAGTGTGACACCGTCCGTCGTACACCCTCGAGGCACTCATCCTGTAAGGTCCGATTGAACCGCTCGATGTGCGCATTGTCGTTGCACTTCCGCACGCGGGAGTGCCGATGTGCGAGCTTCCTCCTGCCGAGGATGTGGGTGAAGCGGGTCGAGAACTCTGGCCCGTGGTCGGAAGGTGACAGGGCGTCTTCCCGGATTTGCCGGGTCGTATCAACAGAAAGGAAAAATACCATGAGGACCATCTTGCCCTTCACGGCAGACGAGTGCTTTGCCCCGAACAGCGACAACGCCGGCAGCGGCTCTTTCGACAAGAAGGTGTTCTCGGCGGACAACGGCGGCGGCTCGGCCAGCTCCGGCTCGACGACGCGTTCCAAGAGCGACAACCCGGGCGGTGGCGGCATCGCGCTCAAGCGGGACACCGGCACCGACGGCGGCCATTCGAAGTCCGATGCGTACGCCGACCAGTCCGACTCGCCGGCCGATACCGACTCGACGTCCTGATCCCGCGCCGCCGGCCCAGCCCCGCTCAACGCCGGGCTGACGCGCTGGCCATAGGAGACTCGTATCATGGTTTAGACCCGGCCCCGCCAACGGCATCTCTCAAAAAGATGCGCGTAGGCGGGGCCCTCACTTTTTCCCCTTGCCTTATCTCCCGCTCTCTTATATAGTATCTCTCGTGCCCGTTCGGGCATTTTTAATTACCAGCTAGCGCGGATAAATACACCGGGGTATCAATCGAGCGACGAGCTCCACCCAGTGTTCCGCAGAATCACATGTCTACAGCAGTTGCAGCGAAAGAAATTACCAACGACGAAGTCGAGGTCCAGAAGCCGCAAGGCCCGATGGACATCGTCCTCGAAGCGGCGCCCAAGCGCCCGCAGTCGGACGACGTGGTCGAGGGCCCGGTCGTGGCCATCGGCCGCGCGCGCGTCTTTGTCGACCTCGCCCCCTTCGGCACGGGCATCATCTACGGCCGCGAGTACCTCTCGGCCCGCGACACACTCAAGAACGTCCATGTGGGCGATCTCGTTACGGCCAAGGTCGTCGGCGAGGACAACGAAGAAGGCTACATCGAGCTCTCGCTCCGCGAGGCGCGCCAGGCGCTCATTTGGGGCGAGGCCGAAGAGGCATCGCAAAAGAAGACCGTCTTCGAGCTTCCTGTCATCGACGCAAACAAGGGTGGACTCATCATCGCGTGGAACGGCATTCAGGGCTTCCTCCCTGCCTCGCAGCTTGCGCCAGCGCACTACCCCCGCGTGCAGGATGGCGACAAGGACAAGATCTTCCTCGAACTCAAGAAGCTCGTGGGCACCAAGCTCGAGGTGCAGGTCATCACCGCAAGCCCCAAGGAGCAGAAGCTCATCTTTAGCGAGAAGGGCGCGGGCTCGAGCGAGCGCGCGAATCTTGTCGAGAAGTACCATGTGGGCGATGTCTTCGATGGCGTTGTCACCGGCGCAACAGATTTTGGCGTCTTCGTGAAGATCGAAGACGGTCTCGAAGGCCTCGTGCACATCTCCGAGATGGACTGGGCACTCGTCGAGAATCCGAAAGCTCGCTACAAGGTTGGCGAGAAAGTGAAGGTGAAAGTCATCGAGATCAAGGAGGGCAAGGTCTCGCTCTCGATCAAGGCACTCCAGGAAGATCCGTGGAAGGCCGCGGGTGCCAAGTTTACCAAGGATCAGAAAGTCGAGGCGGTCATCATCAAGTACAACAAGCACGGCGCGCTCGCCTCAATCGAAGAAGGTGTTGCGGGCCTCGTGCATGTATCCGAGTACGGCAGCGAAGCGGATCTTCGTGCCAAACTCCAGCTCGGCATGGTGTATCCGTTTGTCATCTCGTTCTTCGAGCCCAAGGACCGCCGCATGACGCTCAAGCCGGTGCAGTAACCATTATTTTTGTGAAGGTCAGACCTTCACAAAAAGAGAAGCTGCCTTACGATACTTTGTAAGGCAGCTTCTTTCACGCCGACTTGTCCGCAAC
>CAZQNX010000019.1:0-10541 GCA_964595025.1 uncultured Candidatus Saccharibacteria bacterium
AGCTGCGTCTGTGCGCACGGGTATTTCGCGCGATAATGCAGCGCATGACATTAGCGAAGACATGCTTCGCCGCCTTTTGCGGGACGATCGTTAGTGCATTCGCGCCATTCGTCACGCACGCACAGGTATCGCAGATCACTTTTACGTCGGAGCCGCAGGCGATCTCGGCGGGCACGCTCTCTGCTGCGATCACCGTCCAATCGCGCAGCGCATCGGGCGAGAGCGTGCCTGTTCCACAGACTGCCTGCGCGGCGCTTTTCTCCAGTTCTGCGGCGGGGAAGTTTTATTCGAGTACGAGCGCTTCTTCGCCGAGTACGGTGCTTACGATGAGTAAGAATACGAGCAACAAGAATTTCTATTACCACTACGGTGTTGAGGGTGTGCATACTATTACTGTGCGCCTCGCGCTCAAACCCGAGAGCGAGACACGCTCGTGCAGCACCTGGCCGCTTGCCGAATGGGGAACAACACTCGATGCAACACAAAACATGACAATAGGAGTAACACAACAGACACAGCAATCGGGGACACAGCCATCACAGAGCGCGACGACCACTACCGCCGCATCATCGACACAGGCCCAGACGACTACCTCCACGCCCATCTCGTCATATGTGCCGCCGCCGCTGCAGACGCTTTTTGCCGATGCGGGGCCGGATCGCGTCGAGATCGTCGGCGCCGATGTCATGTTTCGCGGGCGTGCGTATACGCGCGCAGACGATCGTCGATCAGGTGCGTTATGTGTGGAACTTCGGCGACGGCGCGACTGCCGAGGGCGAGACGGTCTTGCACCACTATGATTTTCCCGGCCGCTATGCGGTGACGCTCACTGTCGCGCAAGATAGGAACTCGGGCTCTGATCGGGTCGTTGTGACTGCCGAGCCTGCGCGGCTCGGATTTGTCGTTCATGGTGATGGGAGCGTCGAGATCGTCAATGTGGCGGGGCGCGATCTCGATCTCTCACGTTGGCATATTGCGCGGGGATTCGACCGATTCATGCTTCCCGAAGAGACGTATCTCCTCACGGGCGCGTCGCTGCGCATCGCGCAGGCGACACTCGGGTTCAAGGCCGACCAGGTGACGGAGCTGCGCTACCCGAACGGCGTGCGCGCGCTCGGTGCGGGCGAATCGTCGGTGCCCACAGCTTCTTCTGCCGTGCCTCTGACTCTTGAGCCAGAAGAAGAATCTGTTCCTGCCCTCGTGCCAGCGAGCGCACCTGCCACACGACGCACTGCTCGACCCGCTCCTGCGCCCACGCCAGATATGCCGACATCGGAGGATGAACCAATGGAAACACTTGCGCCGACGACATCTCCCGCGCAGGCAGCGGCTGCGGGCAGTGTACTCCCGCTCGGCTCACCATGGGCGTGGGGTCTTTCGGCGCTCCTCGGCATTGGTGCGTTCGCGGGATTCGCACTCAAGCCGTCTCGGCGTACCGAATGGGAGATTGAAGAAGGCGAGGATACCGTGTAGGCTTCACCCATGGAGAAGCAGACGATACTCGTCACGGGCGGCGCCGGGTTCGTCGGCTCGAATCTCGTCGCGCGCCTCGTGCGGGACGGCCATCGCGTCATATCGCTCGACAACTATTTCGCTGGCTCGCGCGAGGCGCATGTCGAGGGTGCCGAATATCGTGAAGGGCACACGAAGGATGTGGCGCGTCTCATCTCCGAGCCCGTCGATACCATCTTCCATCTCGGCGAATATTCGCGCGTCGAACAGAGCGTCCTCGAACCGGAGATCGTACACGATCTCAATGTTGTCGGTACCGCGGGGGTCATCGAATTTTGGCGCGATGCCAATCGTGATGGGCAGCGCTGCAAGCTCATCTATGCAGGTTCGTCGACGAAATTCGGCGATGGCGGCACGACGCCACAGACGTCTCCCTACGCGAAGACGAAAGCCGACAACACGGTGCGCATACGCGAGATGGGGGAGCAAGAGCACCTGCCGCATGCGATCACTTATTTCTACAACGTCTACGGCCCCGGTGAGCGCAGCGGCGTCTATGGGACTGTCATTCGTTGGTTCAAGGAAATGTACCTGCGCGGCGAACCGATTACCATCGTATCGCCCGGCACGCAGACGAGGAATTTCACGCACGTCGATGATGTTGTCGATGCGCTCGCACGCGTAGCTGATGCGGGGGAGGGTGATGAGTTTGGCATCGGGAGCGATCGTGCATATACAATGCTCGAGGTGGCCCGACTCTTCGGCGGCGATATCATCATGCTGCCGCCCCGCGCGAGCAATCGCATGTCGTCGGAATTGCACACCGAGAAGACGCATGCGCTCGGATGGAAACCCATACGCGACCTTGCGGGGCACATCGCCGAATTCAGGGCGGCCCATCCGCGGGGCGATGCCAGAGAACAGCGAGTACTCGTCATATCGACGACCTTCTGTCCGGTGTCGGGGCCGGCGGAGGACGCGCTCTGTGTCCTCATGCAGCAGATGCCGAGTGTGCAATTCGACATCATCACGACCGCTGTCTCGGGCAAGGGCCCCGGTACGACGTGTCCGGCCGCCAACGCGGTTGTCCACCGTGTCGGATTCGGCAAGCGGTACGATAAATACCTCTTGCCGTTCTTGAGTGTCCCCGTCGCGCGGCGCTTGCATGCCGAGCATCGATACCTCTTCGTGTGGGCGCTTTTCGCGAGTTATGCCGCGCTCGCCGCACTCGTCTTCCGCAGCGTGTCTCGCGTGCCCCTGCTTGTCACCCTCGCCGATCAGAGCTTCGAGCGTGCTTCCTGGCTGCGTCGACTCGTGTCGGGATTCATCATCCGCCGCGCCGATCAGGTGTACGCGCACGAAAGTGTGCAAGAGAGCGCCGCGCAGCGTATCGCGCGCCGGGTGCGCATGCAGCGTTCGCTCGGACACGGCGACGCATTCGCCAACCAAATACGCTATCTCTATGCAGGCATCCTCGCCGCCGCGCGCAAGGGTAGGTGAGGTATCGAATAATCGGCGCGCGTGGTAGCGTGATACCTATGAAAGAAACCCAGCCCAGACTCGTGACCGGCGGCGCTGGCTACATTGGGAGTCATACGGCGCAGGCGCTCGTGGAGCGAGGCGAGCGAGTCATCGTGCTCGACGAGCTCTCGACAGGCGAGCGTGCGCGTGTCTCGGCCGAGGCGGTATTCGTAGAGGGAAGCGTAGGTGATAGGGAACTCGTCCGCCGTGTGCTGCACGATCATGCGATTGCGTCAGTCATCCACTTTGCCGGTGTCGTCAAGGTCGAGGAATCGGTGCGCGAGCCGGAGAAATATTTCCGCATCAATACCGAATACACGGGTATTCTTGCCGAAGAGGTGCGCAATGCGCGCGTTTCCCACTTCATATTTTCTTCCTCGGCCTCTGTCTACGGTAATGCCGAAGAGAACCCGGTAGGCGAGGATACGCCGCCTGCCCCCATCAATCCGTACGCGGAGAGCAAGGCACGTGCTGAATCCCTCCTGCGCGCCACGCTCGGCGAGACGACGGGGGTATTCCTACGCTATTTCAATGTCGCTGGGGTCGATCCCGCAGGCAGGATAGGGTACTCGACCGCCGAAAAACCCACGCATCTGATACGCAGCGCGGTGCGTGCGCTCGTGCAGAAGGAACCCTTCGTCGTGAATGGCAGCGATTACCCGACGCCCGATGGCACCTGCATCCGCGATTACATCCATGTGAGCGATCTGGCCGACGCGCATCTCGCGGCGCTTGATTATGCGCGAGGCGGCGGCGGTTCGCGTGTCTATAATTGCGGTTCGGGGCACGGGTATTCCAATACCGAAGTCGTGAAGAGCGTCGAGCGTCTCGCGCGCCGTCCTCTCGCCGTTTCGTACGGTCCGCGCCGCCCTGGAGATCCGGCGATACTCGTCGCCGATATCGCGCGCATCACGCGAGAGCTCGGGTGGAAGCCGCGGTATCGCCTGGATGATATGATTGAGCACGAACTCGCGTGGACAGAACGACACCTATGAAGAAGATCATCATCACGGGCGCAGCGGGATTCATTGGTTTCCACACGGCGCGGCGACTCCTCGCCGACGGATGGTCCGTCGTCGGCGTCGACAACCTGTCGTCCTACTACGATGTGCGCATGAAGCACGCGCGTTTGGACATCTTGCGCGCCTCCCCCTCGTTTACCTTTGCCGAAATCGACCTCGTACAGTTCGAGCCGCTTCGTGCGCTCTGCGCGCAGGAACAGCCCGACGAGATACTTCACTTGGCGGCGCAGGCAGGCGTGCGCTATTCGCTCGTCAATCCTTGGGCCTATGCCGACGCCAATTATCTCGGGACACTCAATGTGTTCGAGGCCGCCCGGCAGACGAATCGCGCGCGGGTCATCTATGCGTCGTCATCGTCTGTCTACGGACTCAATGAGAAACAGCCCTTCGCCGAGAGCGACAGGGTCGACCGGCCGATATCGCTCTACGCCGCATCGAAGCGCGCCAACGAGCTGCTCGCACATGCATATCACCACCTCTTCGGTATCGAGATGGTAGGACTCCGCTTCTTCACTGTCTATGGGACGTGGGGGCGTCCCGATCTCGCACTCTTCAAGTTTGCAAAGCGCATGCTCCGCGGCGAGCCGATCGATCTTTACAATAGCGGCGAGATGAAACGGAGCTTTACCCACATAGACGACGTTGTCGCGGGCATCGTCGCGATACTCGCGCGTATGCCAGCACGACGCAACGATATCTATAATCTCGGCGGAGACGAGGCGGTCTCGCTCGGCAGGTTCGTTGAACTCATCGAGCGCGAGCTCGGTGTCACAGCACAGAAGAATCTCATGCCGCTGCAGCCGGGAGATGTCCCCGAAACGGTTGCCGACTGCTCGCTCGCTGCGCGTGAGCTCGGCTATCACCCGCACACGAACATCGAAGCGGGTATACGAGAGTTTGCGGCATGGTTCAAAGAACACCGTGATTTCGCGCTCGCGCTCACCGAACCCCAGCAATGATATGAAAGCCGCTGTCATTGTCCACGGATTCCATCTGCACGCAGACGACTGGGAGCGCATCGTCTGGGGTGATCCGCGCCATGGCGTGTATGGGCGCGCGAGTGCCGGATTGCGCGAAGCACTGCGGTTCGACGCGGCATTCGTCATCTTCGGTACGGGCGCGTCGTTCAAGGATGGCATGTCCGAGGCCGAGCATGTGCGAGCTATTGCGCGCCGCCGCATCCACGAGATGCCCGAGTTTGCGCGTATGGGGAAGGCAGCTGCCGAATCATGGCTCGATGCGCACGCACTTCTCGAGACGACCGCTGTGAACACGCGCACCGAGATCGAGGCCGATGCGCGCATAGCGCTCGCACAAGGGTGCGATACGCTCGTGCTCGTGTCTTCGCCAGTGCACATCATGCGCGCCCACAAGACAGCGCTCGCGCTTTTCTCGCATCATGACGAGCTGAAGCCGTTTCTCCACAACCTTTTCGCCGTCGCCTCCGACGTGAACTACGCACACACGAAGGTCGACGACGTTGTCATTATCGAGCCGCACCATCGGCAGGACAGGCCCAAGGTCGCCTTCCATGAGACGTTGCGCGGGTTAGGTGCATTCTTCCATCGCGACGATCTCGCGCCTGCGCTCAACGACGCGCTCAAGCATGTCATGGAGGATCATCAGAAGCGCCTCTAGGCTATGAAGAAGGTGCTCATTTTCTCTCTCGCGTATTTTCCGAAGCACGTCGGCGGTGCAGAAGTAGCTATCAAGGAGATTACCGATCGTATCCCGGATATCGAATTCCACCTGGTCACCAATCGTTTTGATTCGACGCTCCCGAAGAGCGAACAGGTGGGGAACGCGGTCGTGCATCGCATCGGTATCACGACGACGAACCCTGGCATGGCCGACTTGAAAAAGTTGCCGCTCAACCTTAATAAGCTCCTCTTCCAGTTTTCCGCGGCGTGGAAGGCGCTCATGCTTCATCGCACACATCGCTTCGATGCTTCCTGGGCCATGATGGCCCATAGTTGTGGCGTGCCAGCTGCCCTCTTCAAGCTCGCGCATCCGTCGGTGCCGTTCATCCTAACGCTCCAGGAGGGCGACCCCATCGAATACATCGAAAAGAAGATGCGCCCGCTTTGGCCGTTTTTCACGCGGGCGTTTACGAGTGCCGACACGATTCAGGCCATCTCGACATTCTTGGGGAGATGGGCGCGCGCACGAGGATTTAGCGGCAGGCTCGAGATCATACCGAACGCGGTCGATACGGCGCGCTTTGCGCACGAGTATCCCGCCGCCGCTATCGACGCGATCAAGGATCAGTTAGGAAAGAAGATGGGCGACGTGTTCGTCATTACCACATCACGGCTCGTTACCAAGAACGCAGTGGACGATATGATCCGTGCGTTGCCGCTCCTGCCGCCGCACGTCTCGTTCGTCGTTCTGGGGACGGGGCCGGATGAAGCGATGCTCAAGAATCTTGCGACAGAGCTTGGTGTGAGTGAGCGTGTGAAATGGCTGGGGCAGATAGGGCACAGTGAGATGCCTAAGTACCTGAAAGCATGCGATATCTTCATTCGCGCGAGCCGTAGCGAGGGTATGGGGAACTCGTTCGTCGAGGCGATGGCAGCGGGGCTTCCGGTCGTCGCGACACAGGAGGGCGGCATCGCGGATTTCTTGTTCGACGAGAAGCGCAACCCGGGTGTGCCCATTACGGGGTGGGCGGTCGAAAAGGACTCGCCGGATCAGATAGCAGCGGCCATCATCGACATCATGGCGCGGCCCGAGAAGGTGCGAGCAGTCGTCGCGACTGCCAAAGAGATGGTGAGAGAGAAATACGATTGGGATATCGTTGCGAAAGACATGCGGGAGCGGGTCTTCAGGCCGCTTCTGGGGCAGTAGTAGTGGTGGTACAGTAGGGCGATGAAGATCGTCATCGCGACCGGTATCTACCCGCCCGAACCAGGAGGACCGGCGTATTATGCAAAACACCTTGCCGAGGCGCTGCGGGAGAAAGGGCATGAGGTGCCGGTTGTCACGTTCGGTGCCCTCAAGCGGTTGCCGACTGGCCTTCGGCATCTCGCGTACCTTGTCCGCCTCGTGCCGCATCTCTGGCGGGCCGATGTCGTCCTCGTACTCGATACATTCAGTGTTGCTCTCCCGGCGGTACTCGCTGCTCCGCTCTTTCGCGTCCCGGTCGTGATACGCACGGGGGGCGATTTTTTGTGGGAGCAGTACATCGAACGAACGGGTGACATGCTGCCGCTTCCGGATTTCTATCAGAAGCACCGGGTCTTTACGTCGAAAGAGCACCTGATCTATGTGTGTACGCGTTTTGTGGTCGCGCGCGCGACAATGGTATTTAGCACGGCATTCCAGCGCGATATCTGGGTGCCAGCGTATGGCATCTCGCGCGAGCGCACGCACCTCATCGAGAATGCCATAGCTGGTTCGTTCGCGCCGGTAGCGCCGACGAAGAAGAATTTCTTGTGGTATACGCGCGCACTTCAGCTCAAGAATGAGGCAATCTTGCGAGAGGCGTTTGCGAAGGCCGTCGTGCGCGTGTCCGGCATCGAGCTCGAGACAGGCACCCTCTCACAGGAGAAACTCATCGAAAGTATCCGGCGCGGGTATGCCGTCATATTGCCTTCCGTTTCGGAGATATCACCGAACTATATCCTGGATGCTCTTCGCTGCGGCAAGCCGTTCATCCAGACGAAGTACTCTGGATTCGCCGAAAAATATGCCGCGTATGGACTTGTGTGCGACCCCTTGTCCGCAGACGATATCGCCGAAAAGATTGTCGAGCTCTGCGACGATGCTCGCTATACAGAAATCTGCGAGCGCATTCAGAGTCTCCGGCTTGAGCGCACCTATACGCAGGTGGCCGATGAGTTCCTCGCGCTTTTCAAGACGGTATGAGAGTCCTTTCGATCGGTACCGACAGAAAGATTTTTGAAGAGGGAAGCGCCGCTCGTGTCCGACAAGAGCGATACGCGAGAGAGCTAGGGAATCTCGACATCATCGTATTCACGCGCCAAGGTGTGTCTACGGCGCTTTCGACCAAGCACCTATCCGCGACACCCACGCGATCGTGGACGCGTCTCGCATACGGCTTTGATGCGTGGCGTATCGCGCGTCGATTGCCGAAGCCCGATGTCGTCACGGCGCAGGATCCTTTTGAGACGGGCCTCATCGGGCTCGTCATCGCACGCCTCTTCCGCATCCCGCTCCATATTCAGGTGCATACGGATGTCACCGCATCTTCATTTCGAGAGCACTCGCTTCTCAATCGTATCCGTTACCACATCGCATGGTTCGTGCTGCGCCGCGCTGCCTGTATCCGGGTGATACTCGAACGTACCCGTGACGATCTCGTTGCCGCCGGCATGATTGCACCCGTCACCGTTCTTCCCATTTTTGTCGACACCGCTCGATTCGGTTCTGTCATTCGAGAGAAGCATCCACGCTGGAAGATAGACGCACTCTTCATCGGGAGACTTGAATCCGAAAAACATCCATGCCTTGCCATCGATGCGGTTGCTGTTGCGCGCGCAGCCGGACACGACATCGGACTCACAATCGTCGGCGAGGGGAGTGAGCGGAGCGCCCTCGCCGAGCGTGCGCGCCGCGCCGGTATCGCTGATCGCGTCGAATTCCTCGGGTGGCGCGCCGATACGGTCCCGCATCTCGCCAAGGCTGATGTTCTTCTCGTGCCCTCACGGTACGAGGGGTACGGACTCGTCATTGTCGAGGCGCTTGCCGCTGGGGTGCCTGTCATCGCCACCGATGCCGGCGTGGCACGCGAGGCGGGTGCCATTATTGCCTCCGAGGCCGCATTTGGGGAGACGCTTTCTCGGTGGGCCGCAGATGGCCCGCGCGCGGCGAGCTTGCGCGCGTACCCGTACTTATCCTTTGACGACTATGTGGCGCGCTGGTGTGCCGACATAAGGCATGCGTGCGGGGGTGCATCCGCCGGGGGTGCATCCGCCGAGGCTCTTGTGGTATAGTCCCGCCATGGCGAAGCAGAGGAAACCGCTCATCGGGTTCATCGGTCAGGGTTGGATCGGCAAGGCCTACGCCGACAACTTCGAGCATCGCGGCTACTCGGTAGTCCGCTACGCGCTCGAGAAGCCGTATGTACAGAACAAGGACCGTATCAAGGAGTGCGACATTGTCTTCATCGCCGTGTGGACACCCACGACACCCAAGGGCTTCGACAGCTCGGTCATACGGAGCGTCTTGCCGCTCGTGGGGAAGGGTAAGACCGCCGTCATCAAGTCGACGATCCTGCCTGGCACGACCGCCGAGCTCCAGAAAAAATTCCCCGACATCACCGTGCTCTACAATCCCGAATTTCTTTCGGTCACCACGTCGGTGCACGATGCAGCGCACCCCTTCGCAAATCTCGTCGGTATGCCGGTGCATGATACCAAGCACTACATGGCCGCGGAACAAGTGTTGAAAGTGATTCCAAAAGCGAAGCATTCGGCAATCTGCATGAGCCAGGAAGCCGAGATATTCAAATACACGCACAACGCGAGCGGCTACACCCAGATCATGCTCTTCAATATCATGTATGATCTTGCGCAGGCATTCGGCGCGAATTGGGAAGTCGTGAATCAGGCGATTCAGGCCGATCCGCTCATCTCGAACCGTTACAGCAATCCAGTGCACAAGAGCGGCCGTGGCGCTGGCGGGGGGTGCTTCATCAAGGATGTTGCGGCGCTCCGCCGCCACGTCAAGAAGCATGTGCCACACGATGTACACGGATTCAAAGTGCTCGAGGCGATGGAGGCGAAGAATATCCACCTCCTGATGTCGACTGACAAGGATCTCGACCTCCTCGAAGGTGTGTATGGCCGCGAAACTCTCGCGAAGCACGCCAAGAGACACCCGAAGGCCCCCGCGAGGAAAAGGCGCTAAGATACGCGTATGCGTATCCTCATGTGCACGCAGGCAGTAGATACCGAAGATCGCGCGCTCGGGTTCTTTCATCGGTGGCTCGAGGAATGCTCACGCTGTTTCGAGGCTATTCAGGTAGTGTGCCTGAAGGAGGGCCAGCACGAGCTTCCGCCGAACGTGCGTGTGTATTCGCTGGGCAAAGAGGACGGTCGCTCGCGCTTTAAATATGTTACGCGATTCTATCGGTGTGTCTGGGAGGAACGAAAGGAGTACGATGCCGTCTTCGTGCACATGAATCAGGAGTATGTGCTGCTCGGCTTTCCGCTGTGGTGGCTTCTGGGAAAGCGCATTATCCTGTGGCGCAATCACAAGAGGGGAACCTGGCTCACGCGGCTTGCCTGCCACCTCTCGCATGATATCTGCTACACCTCGCCTGATTCATTCGTTGCGCACTATCCGCACGCGCACAAGATGCCGATCGGGATCGATACGTCCCTCTTCCACCTCTCGGCGAAACCCGCCCCGTTCGATACACTCCTCTTTTTGGGCAGGCTCGATCCGGTCAAGAAACCAGAAGTATTTCTTGCGGCGGTAGATATCCTCGCCCGATCAGGCATTCGCCTCCGCGTCGACGGCTTCGGTGATCCTACCGATCCGCGCGGCGCGCATATCGCACCTCTGCGCGAGTCTATCCTC
>CAZQNX010000020.1:0-4213 GCA_964595025.1 uncultured Candidatus Saccharibacteria bacterium
TTCGCACCTTTACCTCGATAAAGGAAGAGCTCTCGACGGCGTGGGAGCGCTTGGAAAAGCTGCAGCAACAGGGCACCGGTATCCGCGGCGTGCCCACGGGCTTTCGCAAACTCGACAATCTCCTCTCGGGCCTGCAGAAATCCGACCTCATTATTCTCGCTGCCCGTCCGTCGATGGGTAAGACGGCGCTCGCGCTCGATATCGCCCGCCTCACCTCGACCCAGCATCAGGTGCCGGTGGGTGTCTTTAGTTTGGAAATGAGCTCGCAGCAGCTCACCGATCGTATGTTTGCCGCACAGGCGGGAGTCAATGCGTGGAATCTGCGCGTGGGCAAGAAGATGAACGAGCGCGAGTATGAGCGCTTGCAGGATGCGATGGGAACGCTTTCGGAAGCACCCATCTTCATCGACGACGCTCCCGGCACCACGCTCCTCTCGATGCGCTCTGTCGCCCGCCGTCTCAAGGCAGAAAAAGGCCTCGGCCTCATCGTCGTCGACTATCTCCAACTCATCACGCCGAGCGGTGGCAAGGCATCGGATTCGCTCGTCCAGCAGACGACCGAGATATCTCGCGGCCTAAAGCAGATGGCGCGCGAGCTCGATGTGCCGGTGCTCGCGCTCTCACAGCTCTCGCGCGCCGTGGAGCAGCGCGGTGGGCGCCCGCGTCTTTCCGACCTCCGCGATTCGGGCTCGATCGAGCAAGATGCCGACGTGGTGATGTTTATCCATCGTGAAGACATGACGGGTACCCGCAGCGAAGCCGAGAAGAACAATGTCGCGCAGATACTCATCGAGAAACACCGTAACGGTCCCATCGGCAAGGTTGATCTCATGTTTGATGCGGATCAGACAACCTTCAAAGAGATCGAGAACAGCGACTTCGGCGATTTTACACCCGAGGCAGCTGTCGAAGAGGAGCAGCCGTTCTGATATGGATCCGCTCACTTCGCTCTCTGCCCTCTTCGAGCGCTTTCCCGGCATCGGACCACGGCAGGCATTCCGCTTCGTGCAATTCATCCTGCGGCATCCGGGCGCGCGGCGCGAACTCATCGAATCGCTTCAGCGTCTTGGCTCCGCGGTACATCAGTGCCCCTCGTGTCGACGCTTCCACGCGAGCGATGCGTCGCCTGCTCACGAGTGCGGCCTCTGCGCGAATCCAAATCGCGATGATACGCTACTAGCAGTCGTCGCGACCGATGCCGATGTGAGCGCGCTCGAACGCAGCGGCACCTACAGCGGACGATACTTCGTGCTCGGCGGCACCATCTCGCTCGCGAGCGAAAAAGCAGCGCACCTTCGCATTCCCGAACTCATCGCGCTCGTCGAAAAGAAAGCATTTCAGGAAGTGATTCTCGCCTTCCCCGCCAATCCCGAGGGCGACGCGACAGCTATCAAGGTGCGTGAAGAACTAGAGGAAAAAAGGGTCCGTGTTACGACCCTGGGCCGCGGACTCTCCACCGGCAGCGAGCTTGAGTATGCGGATGCGGAGACGCTCAAGACGGCCCTTGCGAATAGAAGGTGATTCAAACTTAGCAAGGGTACTCCTTGCTAAGACTTTTCTCTGAAAACAGAGAACCGCCCCTTTCGGGGCGGTCTTTAGATTTTGAGTTATGGAAGCGCGGTGATGCGCACTTTACTGAATGGCTGGCGGTGACCCTTCTTCTTTGCGTAGCGGCTCTTGGGGCGGTAGCGTATGACAGTGACCTTGTCGGCGCGACCATCTTCGATGACCTCGGCCTTGACCGACGCGCCAGCGACATAGGGCTTGCCCACTTGGGCCTTGGCACCGTCGTCGACGAGGAGCACCTTGTCGAAGGTGACGGTCTTGCCCGAGTGCTCGAGCTTCTCGACGGTAAGCACGGTGTCGTTGGTGACGACGTACTGCTTCCCACCTGTCTCGATGATAGCTATCTTTGCCATAGTGCGAGAAGCATATCAGAAAACCAGAAAAATGCAAGTCCACACGATGGCTAACACCCCCCTTGCCCCGGGGTGCTATACTCGCCCCATGCAGCAGGATCAGGTGCAGAAAGCAGCGCTTACCTTCACGAGGTGGGTGGGTTCTATCCCCTCGCTCATCCTTCACACCATCTTTTTCGGCGGGGCGTTCTTTGCCGTCGCTTTTGGGATTATCGACTTCAATCAGATGCTCCTCATATTGACCACGATAGTCTCGCTCGAAGCCATCTACCTCGCGATATTCATCCAGATGACCATCAACTTCACGACCCAGAGTCTGCAAGAAGTGAGTCAGGATGTTGAAGAAATTCAGGAGGATATCGAGGAGATTAGCGAAGATGTCGGCGAGATCCAAGAAGATGTGGAGGAGATGAGCGAGGACGTCGGCGAGCTACAGAAGGACGTTGAGGATATCACCGAGGACGTCGAAGAAATGAGCGAGGAAGATGCCCAGAAGCTCAAGAATCATGAGATGCGCAGCGCCACCCTCGCCGCGATACAAGAAGATCTCAAGAAGCTTCTCGCCGATATCGACGAGCTGAAAAAAGAAGAGGAAGCGTAGTCCCTACTTTTTCGCAATGATCGCTTTCTTGTAGGTGTCGAGGTGCTTGAGCGCTTCGCCGGTGCCTTTGGCGACGCAAAATGGCGCGTCCTTGGCGAGGCGGGCTTTCACACCCGTACGGCGGAAGACAAGCTCGGTGAGATTGCGCAACTGCGAAGACCCGCCCGTCATGATGATGCCGTTGTCGATGATGTCGGCCGAGAGTTCGGGCGGGGTCTCCTGCAAGACGTCCTTGATGGCCTGCACCATCTGGCGGAGCTCCTTGCCTATCGCGCGCACGACTTCGTTGCTTCCCAGCTCTATCGTGCGCGGCAATCCGGTGAGATGGTCGCGGCCTTTCACCTGCATCGTGAGCTCTTCTTCCATGGGCACGGCGGATCCCACCTGTATCTTGATCTCTTCAGCCATCTTGTCGCCCACCGAGAGGTTGTACGTCTTCTTTATGTGGTCGGCCAGCGCATGATCGATACGATTGCCCGCGCATTTTACCGACGTGGAGGCCACGATGCCGCCGAGCGAGATGACGGCGACATCTGTCGTGCCGCCGCCGATATCGACGATCATGTGACCGCGCGCTTCGTGAATGGGTATGCCTGCGCCGATAGCAGCGAGAATCGGTTCCTTGATGACATACGCGGCGCGCGCACCGGCTTTCGTCGCTGCCTCGACGACGGCGCGGCGTTCTGTCGAGGTGACGCCGGCTGGCACCGATATGAGCACTTCGGGGCGGAAAAGATTCCATTTGCCGAGCGCCTTACGCATGTAGTAGCGGAGCATCGCCTCGGTGACGCGGTAATCGGCGATTACACCATCACGCATCGGACGATACGCGATGATCTCGTCGGGAGTGCGGCCGACCATCTCTTTTGCGTCATTCCCGACGGCGAGCACCCTATTCTCGCCGCGTGCGACAGCAACGACCGAGGGCTCGTTCAAGACGATGCCTTTGCCCGGCAAGAAGACGAGGACCGTCGTCGTACCGAGGTCTATACCGAGCTTGGGGGTCATGCTGAACATCCTGCGCATTGTATCTGCACGGCGACGTTTTACAAAGGCCGCGCGAAAGTAGTGTATGATTTGACACAGCGTGACTATCGCGCTACAGCTACGCCATGAAATTAGTCATCGTCGAGTCGCCGTCGAAAGCGAAGACCATCGAGAAATACCTCGGTGAGGGGTACGTCGTGCGCGCTTCTGTCGGTCACATCCGCGATCTTCCCAAGAGCAACAAGGACGCCGTCGATATCGAGGGTGGCTTCGTGCCCCGCTACCAGGTCGTCGCCGAGAAGAAGAAAGTCATCGCCGATTTGCGCGAGCTTTCGGGCGAAGCTGCCGAGACCATCCTCGCGACCGACCCTGATCGCGAGGGTGAGGCAATCGCGTGGCACTTGGCAGATACCATCGGCCTCAAGAAGCCGAAACGCATCGTCTTTCACGAGATTACGCAGGCGGCGGTACAAGAAGCACTCGCACATCCGCGTGCGATTGATCAGGATCTGCGCAAGGCGCAAGAAGCGCGCCGCGTACTCGATAGGCTTTTCGGCTACGACCTCTCGGGATTGGTGTGGAAGAAGGTGCGATACGGCCTTTCGGCGGGGCGCGTGCAATCCCCCGCCCTGCGCATCCTCATGGAGCGCGAGCGTGAGATACGCGCTTTCGTGCCAGAAAAATTCTGGGTCATATCGGCAGACTT
>CAZQNX010000020.1:4223-10302 GCA_964595025.1 uncultured Candidatus Saccharibacteria bacterium
CCGTATGTGCCGAAGAACCTCGTAATGAGAAAGAGGCCGCGCGTATCCTTGCTGCAGCACAGAATGGCGCATGGACAGTCGCATCCGTCGATGAAAGCGAACAGAGTCGCTCGCCCAAAGCACCGTTCACGACGTCGACCTTGCAGCAGGCAGCCTCGACACGTCTCGGCTTCTCGCCTTCGCGCACCATGCGCGCTGCGCAAAAATTGTACGAACAAGGCTTCATCACCTACATGCGTACCGACAGCACCAATCTTGGCAAGGAAGCGCAGGCGGCGCTCGTCGCCGCCGCGGCGAGCGAATTTGGTGCCGATCAGGCAGAAGCGCGCACCTACAAGACCAAGAGCAAGTCAGCACAGGAGGCACACGAGGCTATCCGCCCTACCGATCCGCGCAAGCGCTCTGCCGGAACGATGGACGATCAGAAACGGCTGTATCAGCTCATCCGCGCGCGCACGCTTGCGAGCCAGATGATTGATGCGACGCTCCTGCGCAGTAAGATAGTGGCAACGGTCGCGAGCGCGCAGATCCCCGATTTCACCGTCACCGGCTCTCGCGTCGTGCGCGAAGGATGGCTTGCCGCAGATCCGGATGCGCGTGGCGAAGACGTGCAGTTGCCGCTCGTCGCTGCGGGAGACGCCCTCTCGCTCGTCGAGGCGCATACTGAAGGCAAAGAGACACAACCTCCCGCGCGTTACAGCGAGGCGGGCCTCGTGAAAGAGCTCGAGAAGCGCGGCATCGGTCGCCCTTCTACTTATGCATCTATCATTTCTACTCTCGAGGCGCGCGGGTATGTCGAGAAGCAAGGCCGTACGCTCATTCCCACCGCGACGGGCGACGTCGTATCGTCGTTCATCGAGACCAATTTCGGCGATTACATCTCGGACACTTTCACCGCCGAGATGGAAGATGAGCTCGATGAGATCGCTGCGGGCAAGCGCGAATACGAGAAGACGCTCCGCGAGTTCTATACGCCCTTCAAGAAAGCGGTGAAAGCGAAAGATAAGATCGCCAAAGTGACGAGCATGGGTGAAGCACCCGCAGAGTTTGCTTGCCCTACTTGCGGCGGCCCAATGGAATACAAGCTCTCGCGGGGCGGCCGATTCATGAGCTGCAAGAAGTTCCCCGAGTGCAAGGGTGCGCGCAAAGAAGACGGCAACATCATCGAGCCGCCTAAGATGCTCGACGAGGCATGTCCCGAGTGCGCCTCACCACTCATGGAGCGCGAGGGACGCTTTGGCAAATTCGTCGCGTGCTCAAAATATCCGAAGTGCAAATACATCAAGCGCGATGCGCTGCTCAATAGCACGGGCGTGCAGTGCCCCATGTGCAAGAAGGGCGAGATGGTCGAGCGGCGCGGCCGCTTCGGCCCATTTTTCTCATGCTCGGGGTATCCTGATTGCAAGAACGCGATTAAGGCGCGCCCCACTGGCCGCATCTGCACAGAGTGCGGCTCTCTGATGATGGAAGGCACGAAAACGATACCCGAGCGGTGTTCAAACAAGACGTGCGCGAATCATAATCCGCATAAAATCGGCAAGTGAAAAGGCGACGCGGGGGCGTCGCCTTCTTGTTGTGTGGCCGTGACTGTGCGGGGCTGTCGCCTCTAGTCCCACGTCGTCATCTGACCGCCGCAGACGTGGCAGGTCTTGCCGTCGACGTTTCCAGAACCCTCGGTGTAGCAGGAGGGGCAGTACCACTCGCGTTGTCGAATAGGAGCACTGGCGCTCCCGGAGCCGGAAAAACCGCCGGCCTGGGGAAGCATCGTGATGGGAAGGATCGGTGCCTTCGGGGGCTCGATGGACACAGGCATGATAGTATCTCCCTTGCTTGTTGACGCGGCCACCATATTCACCTCATTATAGGGATTTGTCAATGCGGTATCGAGCGCGTACCATACGCGTATGGTTGAAACGTTGCGTCCCCTCTCGGACATACTTGGTGCCATGAGCACGCGCGATGCCGCGAGCATGAAGCTCGTGTCGGATGCGTATGTCTTCGCGCAGAATGCGCACGGCGAGCAGAAGCGCTTTTCTGGCGCCATCTATTTTTTGCACCCGGCCGAAGTGGCCTATTCTCTCGCCTCCATTGGCATGGATGCCGAGACGATAGCCGCGGGGCTCTTGCACGACGTCGTTGAGGATGCGGGAGTGGCCGAAAGCACGATCACGCGCGATTTCGGCCCGACAGTGCTCTCGCTCGTGCAGGGTGTCACGAAACTGGGGACGCTCAAGTATCAGGGCATGGAGCGACACACCGAATCGCTCCGCAAGCTCTTTGCCGCGACGGCACAGGATATCCGCGTGCTCATCATCAAACTGATGGACCGTTTACATAATGCGAAAACGCTCGAGCATGTGCCTCGTCCCGAGAAGCGCTTGCGTATCGCGCTCGAAACACTCGAGATCTATGCGCCCATCGCCGACAGGCTCGGCATGAGCGTCCTCAAACAAGAACTCGAAGACGCAGCCTTTCCCTGGGCGATGCCCAAAGAGTACGAGAAGACACGCGAGCTCCTCAAGGAACGCCACACCGAGACAGAGCGACGTCTCGAGAAGATAGAGAAGGATCTCAAGCGCGAGCTCGGCCAGGCCAACATCCGCGCGTTTCGCACCGAGGCGCGCATCAAAGGCGTCTATTCCCTCTTCCGCAAGCTTGAGCGAAAGAACTGGGACATCAGTTCGATCTTCGATATCCTCGCGCTGCGCGTCATCTTTCCATCGGTCGCGGATTGTTATGCCGCGCTCGGCATCATCCATAGCCACTGGCGTCCGGTGCCGGGCAAGATAAAAGACTACATCGCGTTCCCCAAACCGAATGGTTATCAAAGCATCCACACGACCGTCTACACTGGCGATGGCGGTGCTCTCGAGATGCAGCTGCGCACTGAATCGCAGCATCACGAAGCGCTCTACGGTATCGCGAGCCACCTTACCTACAAAGAGATACAGGGAACGCACAGTGCCTCGCCGCGCAGCGGACTCCAGTGGCTCAAACAGTTCTTTCCACGGCTCGGCGCCGTCAGCCCCAGCGATGCGGCAGGTGCACCGACCCAACCCAAGAGTGTTCCCGATTGGATCAAGGATCTCGCGCGCGTCCACGAGACACACGAGGAATCAGGCGAATATCTCGATCAACTCAAGAGCGACTTCTTCTCGCACCGCGTCTTCGTCTTCACGCCCAAGAGCGACGTCATCGATCTGCCGCTCGGAGCAACGCCGATCGATTTCGCTTACTCGGTACACTCGGAGCTCGGCAATCACATGAGTGGCGCACGCGTAAACGGCAAGATGGTCTCGCTCGATACGGCGCTACGCAACGGCGACATGGTCGAGATCATCACGAAGCCATCGGCCAAGCCCTCGCGCAAGTGGTTTGATATGGCCAAGACAAGCATGGCCAAGAAGCACATCCGCACGGCGCTCGGCGATCAGGAGCGCGGACGCTAGCGCATCTAGAGCGTAAAATTCTTCAGCGAGTAGAGATCTTCTTCGGGTTCTGGTGTGGGGATTGTGGGGGCTGGTGACACTGTCTCTGCTGCAGCTGCTTGTGCCGAGGAGGAACCTGCATCTGGTGCATCTGGTGCGGCAGGAGCCTGCGCATGCGCGATGTCGTGTTGCCCTTGGCCTTGAGCAAGGATACGACGGAGATTCACTAGATCCTCGGGTGAGAAGAAATCGATGAGGAGTTTGCCACCCTGATCTTTCTTCTCGATGCGGACGCGCGTGCCGAGGCTCTCGGTGAGCTCGCGTTCGAGCGTGAGCAGCTCGGGTGTCAGATCGCCCTTGCGGGATTTCTCGACAGCGACGCGACGGGCGAGCTGCTCGGTATCGCGTACGGTAAGTTTCTTGATGAGAATCTCTTGGAAGAGCGTCTTTTGTTCCGCGGGCTTATCCGAGAGCATGAGGAGTGGGCGGGTGTGGCCCTCGGTGATGTCGCCGCGCGCGAGTGCATCCTGCATCTCTTGGGGTAAGAGCAAGATACGGAGCGTATTCGAGACATATTCGCGGCTCTTGCCGACGCGCACGCCCACCTCGACATGTTTGAGGCCGAATTCCGAAACGAGGCGATTGAATGCGAGCGCACGGTCGATCGGATTCAGATCTTCGCGCTGCAAGTTCTCGATGATGGCAAGCTCGAGCTTGAGACGGTCGCTGTCTTCGCTCGTGCGGATGACGACGGGGACTTCACGGATACCCGCAAGCTTGGACGCGCGCAATCTTCGTTCGCCCGCGATGAGCTCGTACGAGACGACGATTCCTTTTTCGGGCACTACCGTTTCTTTGCGGGTTACCGTGAGCGGCTGTAAGACGCCGTATTGACGGATGGATTCGGCGAGCGAGGCGAGCGCGGCCTCGTCGAATGTCTTGCGCGGCTGAAAGGGATTAGGAAAGATGCGTTCTACCTCGACCCAAAAGATAGAATCTTGTATGCGGTGCTGTTCGTTCATGCGGCGATTATACCATCCCTATGCGCACTGCAATCGGTGTGAAGTGAGTCCCTTTCTTCGACACCCAACTCTAATGGATTGATGTGATTGTAGCAGCGGCGTGTGCGAGCGCAGACACACTTGGTGGCATCTTCAGTACGGAGTAGATTCGTGTGTGATTGTATGCGTAGATGGTTTGGTAGACCGCAAGCACTAGCTCGCCGAGCGTCGCGAAGCGAGCCGGATCACCAAGATCGACCTTGAACTGCAAATAGAAGGACTCCTGGTACCCATTCTCCCATGGGCAGCCGGGAGTGGGGCGAGAGATGAGCACGCCGGTCGTCTCCAGTGCGCCGATGAATACGGAAGCATTGTACTCGCTCCCATTGTCGGAGTGGAAGATGCGAGGACGAGAATTGTGGTGAATCGCCGAAAGGAACGCTGCAAGCGTGAGCTGCACAGCGTGCGTCATATACACCGAGAGTCCGACGATCTTCCTCGTATACAGATCGATCACTGTCGCAACGTACACGAACCTTCCTTGAAAGCCGATGGTGGCCTCGGAGATGCCGTGCTCCTTGGCCGCCTGCTGGACCGTGATGCCGCCGTTCTTGATGCGATTGATAATCTTTCACGCACGTCGAGCGCGGTGCAATGCTTTTTCATATGCACTGATTCTAGCCAATAATGGCAAGATCGGTGTTGAAATTTTTGGGTCCGAGCCATCAGATTTGGGACCTACACGATGATATTGATGAGCCTGTCGGGAATGAGGATAACGCGACGTATCTGCGTATCAGCAATGTATGCAGCCAGTGGCGCATGAGCGCGTACGATGTCGAGCACGTCGGATTCCGACGCACCCGTCTGTGCGCTCACGGTGCCGCGCATCTTGCCGTTTATCTGCACCGCAATGGTTGTGGTGAGTGCGGCCATCTTTTTTGGATCCGCCTTCGGCCACTTCTCGAGGTGGATGGATTTCTTATGCCCGCGCAGATGCCAGAGTTCTTCGGTGATATGCGGGGCGAATGGCGCAAGAAGGCGCAAGAACGTATCAAACTGCGTGCGGGATATGCCGTCGCGCTCGGCCTCGTTGAGGAATGTCATCATTGCGGCAATGGCGGTGTTGAATTTGAGCTCCGCGATATCGCCCGAGACTTTCTTGATAGTGCGATGGAGCGACGGTTCGAGTTCCTTGAATGTCGCGGGCTTTCCCTTCTCGCTCTCTGGCTGGCCTCGTTTCCACACGCGCTCGAGGAATCGGCGCACGCCGACGACGCCATCGGGATTCCATGGATAGCTCCCTGTCTCGTTGTAAGGCCCGATGAAGGCAAGATACATGCGCACCGTGTCTGCCCCGAGGCGCTTGACGATTTCATCGGGGTCTATCACGTTGCCGCGCGACTTGCTCATCTTCTGGCCATCCGGCCCCATGATGAGCCCGCGATTCATGCGGCGCGCATAGGGCTCGCTCTCGTTTACGAGTTTGAGATCAAAGAGGGCCTTGTGCCAAAAGCGCGAATACAGCAAATGCATAGTGGTGTGCTCGGCTCCGCCACTATACAAATCCACCGGCATCCACGCTTTCATCTTCTGCCTGTCGGCAAATACTTTCTTATTCTTCGGATCGGCGTAGCGCAAGAAGTACCA
>CAZQNX010000021.1:0-876 GCA_964595025.1 uncultured Candidatus Saccharibacteria bacterium
ATATCGTAGAAAATCTAGAGCATCTTCACGTCGATTGAGACGCCCGAGGGGAGATCAATGTTCGTGAGCGCCTCAATGACCTTGCCCTCTGGATTGAGGATGTCGATCATGCGCTTGTGGACGCGCATCTCGAATTGCTCGCGAGCATCCTTGTCGATGAAGGCGCCGCGGTTCACCGTGTACTTCTTGATATCTATCGGAAGCGGCACCGGGCCGACGACCTTGGCGTTGTAGCGAGCCGCCGTATCGATAATCTGTTTGACCGATTTGTCCAGGATGGAGTGTTCGTAGGCGTAAACCTTGATGCGCAAACGATGCGAGGCCTCCGCCTTCTTGGCGCGGGTCTTCGGCTTTGCTGCTTTCGTTGCTTCATCTGCCATAGAGCGTGTGGGCAGGAGTATGCACTATTCTGCAAGAAAACGCAATATCCTGTACGCGCCCACCACATATTGCACTCCTCGACTGATAAGTTCCTCACATAGTACTGCAGCGGAGTTGTGTAATGCGCTCTGCAAGCTCTGGTGTGATGCGTCGGGTTCTTCGTCTTTTCGGCGCCGTACTCCTCTTGTCGAGACCATTCAGCTTGCCTGCTGCGCTCCGCAGCGTTGTCTGCCAGTTGTACAACATCCTTCTCGATATCTTGAACGCTTCTTGGGTTGGGATGTCCCCATGCTTCTCCCAGAACATGAGTATCCGTACCCGTCTCTCTGCTTCCTTGAGGTTGTGCATACGAGCCAAGCGTATACCTCGCTCGTACAGCCACAACCAGCCCTTAGTGCCTCTGAATGTGTTGAATTGCCGCATGACTCCTCTGTTACGAGGGGTGCAATATGTATGTGAACTTATTCAGTGCCAAAAGTGGTGGACGCGCACATT